>CAKSJU010000026.1 GCA_934463455.1 uncultured Clostridia bacterium
CCCTCTTTGTCAATCCTTTTTCGACATTTTTTTCTTTTTTGGGTATTTTGTATAATTTACAATATACATTATGCACTTTTTAATCTTTAAATATACAAAAACCCGTGTGCTGCAATACAGCACACGGGTCAGTACATCTATTAGTGAATGATTACCAATTCGGTATCTTTATCAAACAAGTGCATCTTGTTTACATCAAATACAATCTTAAGCGTATCATTAACCTTTGCTGTAGAGCGTTGATTAACTCTTGCTGTTATTGGCAATCCCGCAACTGTAAGATACAAATATGTTTCTGCACCAAGCATCTCGGTTACATCAACAAATGCGCTGACAACAGATGTCGGCTGTGCGGCAACCATTGCTTCATCATCATGAATATCTTCAGGTCTGATACCTATAACAACTTCTTTACCTATATATTCTTTTAATTCCGGTCTGGAAGCCTTACCCTCCGGAAGCTTAATTGACTCGTTGCCGAAATCAACATACAAACCGTCATCTTTTTGATTAAGATTAGCTGTAATAAAGTTCATTTGCGGACTTCCTATAAATCCGCCGACAAACATGTTACACGGTTTGTTGTACAGATTAATAGGCGAATCAACCTGTTGAATGATACCGTCTTTCATAACAACGATTCTGCTACCCATTGTCATAGCTTCGGTTTGGTCATGAGTAACATATATAAATGTTGTTTGCAGCTTTTTATGAAGCTTGTTAATTTCTGTTCTCATTGCAACTCTGAGCTTTGCATCAAGGTTTGACAAAGGCTCATCCATAAGGAATACTTTAGGTTCACGTACAATTGCACGACCCAAAGCAACACGTTGTCTCTGACCGCCGGATAAAGCCTTCGGTTTTCTTTCAAGCAAATGCTCAATGTCCAAAATCTTAGCAGCCTCAACAACACGTTTTTTGATTTCAGCCTTTGGTGTCTTTCTTAATTTAAGACCGAAAGCCATATTATCAAAAACAGTCATGTGCGGATACAACGCGTAGTTTTGGAAAACCATTGCAATATCTCTGTCCTTGGGGGCAACGTCATTAACCATTTTTCCGTCAATATAGAGTTCACCCTCCGAAATTTCCTCCAAGCCGGCAATCATTCTCAATGTTGTTGATTTTCCGCATCCTGAAGGACCAACCAATACGATAAATTCTTTATCCGCTATATCAAGGCAAAAATCGCCTACGGCTGTTACACCGCCCGGATATCTTTTATAAATGTGTTTTAATTGCAAATCAGCCATTAAAATAGCTCCTCTCCATGTACCTGACATTACAGTCCTGTTTTTATTATTACATCTATATGATAACATACTTTTACCAAAAATAAAAGTCGTTTTTTTACCAAAAATAAAGGTTTTTTTTTAGCACAAATAACGAAACGTTTTTATCATGCTTAAATTTTTTGCATTTTAGGCATAAAATATAAGCAATATTGAACAAAAGATTTTTTATGCTAAAAGTGAGCGTAAAAAAAAGCGATGTGAAAAACATCGCTTTTTTTAATCAGTTGTTGTTAAAATACATTTTCTGTTCCTGAACGGTCTTTACAAGCTCTTCAAGATTTTTCTCAAGGGTATTGAGACGATCGTTGACATATTGGTCAAAGTCGTCTTTCTGCTGCGCGTAGTAATTCTTTGATTCGTTTTCTATAGCGTCCGCCTTTGCATACGCTTGTCTGGTGATTTCATTTTCATCTACCATTTGAACCATTTTTTCTTCCGCGTTTTTAATCATTTCCTCCGATTTGGTTTCCGCTTCGGAGAGTATTCTCTGACGTTCGTTTTTTACCCATTTTGCTTCTTTGAGTTCATCCGGAAATACCAATCTCATTTCCTGTATGTAATCCAAAATGTCTTCCTTATCGATAAGAATTTTACCGCTCAAAGGTACAACCGGTGCCTTATCAACGGTTTCCTCCATCATATCGATTATCTCCATAATTTCCATACAATTCACATAACCTTTCCGCCCACAATTTATTATTGTAACACAAGCTTTATTCGTGGGCCGGATAAAGCCTTTGTGTACCAAGCCTGCCTGTCCGAGCAGGAATATCACAGCCTCTTGTGCCGTAAAAAACTAAAATCATTTATATTTTTCTTCAACAGTTTTGATGATTTCCGACGGTATAAGTCCGTCAAGCTCGCCGCGGTATTTAGCCACCTCTTTTACCATGCTTGAGCTTATGTACGAGAATTTTGTATCTGTCATAAGAAACATGGTTTCATACTCGGGGTTAAGTGCCTTATTAAGCAAAGCCATTTGAAATTCATACTCAAAATCTGCAACGGTTCTAAGTCCTTTTACTATTACCGTAGCCTTATTTTTTTTTGCGAAATCCACCAGCAAACCGCTGAAAACGTCACATTCCACATTGTCTAAATCGGAGGTGACTTTTTTTATCATTTGCATACGCTCGTCCGCACTGAAAACAGGCTTTTTGTTAATATTATTAAGGACTCCGACTATGAGCTTATCATATACCTTCGACGCACGTCTTATAATGTCAAGGTGTCCGTTTGTAATAGGGTCAAAACTCCCCGGATAAACTGCAATTCTCAAAATCAGTCTACATCCTTTCCGGATTTTCTTTTGTACACAGTTATATATGTTCTGCCGTATTTTCTTTGTTTTAATATTTCCAAGCCCTCAATCTCGCCGTGATCGTCACGAAAATCGCTTTCCAATACCGCAATACCGTCTTCGGACAATATTCCTCTTTCCGATACGGCAGTTAAAACCGGAATTACAAAGCCTTTATTGTACGGAGGGTCTAAAAAAATCACATCAAAGTTGTTTTTATTTTCCGATACAAACTTTTCGGCAGTCGATACCACCGTTTTTGTCTTATCCGAAAAGTCCGTAAGCTCAATATTCTTTTTTATTAACTCCATTGATTTTATGCTGCTGTCCACAATTACTGCATATTCCGCACCGCGGCTGAGCGCTTCAATCGAAAGAGCTCCGCTTCCGCCGAATAAATCCAATACTCTGCTTCCCGCAACATAACCGGCAATAAGATTAAAAATTGATTCCTTAACCCTATCGGTTGTAGGGCGAATATCCGTCCCCTCAAAAGAAATTAATTTTCGGCCGCGTCTTGAGCCTGAAATAACTCTCATTCGAAATATCATTCCCCTCTCAAAACACTCACTCTATATAAGCTGTTTATTATACATATTATATTGTATATCAAAAAAGACAAAACGTCAACATTATTTCATAATTTTTTTATTATTTTTACAAAATATTTTACAAATCAGTCATATTTTTTTATGACATGCTGTAAAAATCAATTAATTATTATATCCTGCGGTAAAATTCTTTTCATTTTATCATAAACCTTTTTTTCTTCACCGTCAGCAAATACAATTTCTTTTTTTATGGTTTTTTCCGCTGCCTGTTGAGCCTTTTTCATAATATCAATATCTTCCGCAAGATTTGCTATTTTCATTTCCGGCAATCCATGCTGTCTTGTGCCGAAAAAATCTCCCGGTCCGCGCAGCTTCAAGTCCTGCTCTGATATATAAAAACCATCGTTCGATTTGCACATTGTTTCAAGTCTTTTTTTTATTATGTCGCTTGTGTTTTTTGCAAACATTACGCAATATGCCTGTCTTTCTCCTCTGCCCACACGCCCGCGCAGCTGATGCAGCTGTGAAAGACCGAAGCGTTCCGCATTTTCTATTATCATCATATTACTGTTAGGCACGTTGACTCCGACTTCTATTACGGTGGTTGAAACAAGAATATCAAGCTCATGTTTTTCAAATCTATCCATTATTTCATCCTTTTCTTTTGCTTTCATTTTTCCATGAATCAGTCCTATCCGAAAATCCGGGAAAAGGTCAGCCAAGGATTTTGCCTTATCCGCCGCATTCTGCAAATCCGAGCTCGCGGTTTCTTCTATAAGCGGGCAAACAACATAAACCTGCCCTCCATCTCTTACATTCTTTTCGATAAAATTGTTTATTCTTGTTCTCATTCCCTCTCCAACAGCATATGTTTCCACCTTTTTTCTGCCCGGCGGCAATTCATCAAGCGCCGAAATATCCAAATCTCCGCACAAAATCAATGCCAGCGTTCTCGGAATCGGCGTTGCCGTCATTACCAAACAATGCGGGTTATCACCTTTATTTGAAAGCGCCGCCCTTTGTTCAACGCCGAAACGGTGTTGCTCGTCCGCAACCACCAGCCCGAGTTTTTTATATTCCACATCCTTTTGAATTACCGCATGCGTACCTATAACAATATCAATTTCTCCCGATTTTATTTTTTCGTATAATCTCTTCTTCTTTTTTGTACTGCCCGTAAGCAAGACAACATTAATACCTTTATCTTCAAAAAAAGACGTAAACGTTTCAAAATGCTGCGCGGCAAGTATTTCGGTAGGTGCCATAATAGCTGCCTGATACCCGTTCTTCACCGCTATATACATAGCGGCAGCCGCAACCGCTGTTTTCCCTGAACCTACATCCCCTTGAACAAGCCTCATCATAAGTTTTCCGCTTGTAAAATCCGCGCAAATTTCATCTATCACTCGTTTTTGTGCCCCGGTAAGCTGAAACGGCAAGGATGCTATGAAATCTTCTTTGCATGCAATGTCTGAAAAAGGCTGTTTTTTTACTCTTCTGCCCAGTCCTTTTTTATCAAGCAATGCAAGCTGCAAAAAATAAAGCTCTTCAAAAGCAAGACGCCTGTGTGCAATCCGAATCGCTTCTTCATCCTTCGGAAAATGAATATTTTTTATGGCATAATTTATCTGAGCAAGCTCATATTCACTCCGGATTTGCGCCGGAAGATATTCATCTGCCGCTGCTTTCATTCCGACAGCTTGCAGCATTGCATTCTGAAGAATTTTCTGAGTAAGCTCTCCGGAAAGGGGGTATACGGGCATTATCCTGCCGGTATATTTTCTTTGCCCGTTTTTTTCATAAATAGGATTAACCATCTCCCACATACCGCGATTTCTCGTAACCTTGCCGTAAAACACATATTCTTCTCCGACGCGGAACTGCCCCTTTACAAATCTGTTGTTATACCATATTATTGACATCACTCCGCTGTCGTCCGCAGTTTTCATGGAATATATAGTCATATTTTTTCTTATTCTTGTTTCCCTCACCGCCGAAAAAACACGCACCGACACACAAGCCTCCAAGCCCTCGCTCAAATTCTCAACCGGAATATCCTGACTTCTGTCTTCGTAATCTCTCGGGAAATAGTAAAGCAAATCTTCAACCGTGTTAATATTTTTCTTTCTGAATATTTTCGCTCTCGCTTCACCTATGCCGCTCAGCTCCGTTATATCAGTCACATGTCTCACCGCCTTTTTATTTATTTTATCATGCCGGTGAATAAATGTCAAACATAAAAATAAAACGATGTACAAAAGCTCACCAAAAGCCGTACATCGTTTTTATTATCATTTATCAGCCGCCCAAATATGCTTTCTTAATTTCATCGCTTTGAGCAAGCTCCGCGCCCGTACCGGACAGCTTTATTCTGCCCGATTCCAGTACATATGCTCTGTTCGCTACTTCAAGAGCCATTTCCGCATTCTGCTCAACCAATAATATGGTTGTTCCGGCAGCATGCAGTTCTTTAATTATATCAAAAATTTGCTGTACCAAAATAGGAGCAAGTCCCATAGACGGTTCGTCAAGCATCAAAATCTTCGGTTTACTCATCAGTGCTCTTCCCATTGCGAGCATTTGCTGCTCACCGCCCGAAAGAGTTCCCGCAATCTGATCTTTTCTGTGTTTTAATCTCGGGAAACGTTCAAATACATTTTCAATATCCGCCTTTATATTTCCGTTGTTGACATACGCGCCCATTTCAAGATTTTCCAATACAGTCATTTGAAGAAAAATTCTTCTTCCCTCGGGAACATGTGCAAGCCCTCTTGCTACCAGCTTATGTGCTTCGGTATGCGAAATGTCTTCTCCCATCAGCTCTATACTTCCCGTTTTTGAACGCAGCAGTCCGGAAATTGTCTTTAATGTCGTTGTTTTTCCAGCACCGTTTGCGCCGATCAAAGCAACAATTTCACCCTCGTGAACTTCCAGCGACACTCCCTTGAGCGAATGAATCTGTCCGTAATATACATTAATATCATTTACTTTCAGCATCTTTATCCGCCCCTTTCTTTTTTCCGAGATATGCTTCTATAACGGCAGGATTTGATTTTATCTCCTCCGGCGAGCCTTTAGCTATAATTTTTCCGTGGTCAAGAACGCATATGCCCTCGCAGATATTCATAACCAAGTTCATATCATGTTCAATCAGCAAAATAGCAATCTGAAAATTGTCTCTTATTTTTCTTATATTTTCCATAAGCTCCGCGGTTTCTGACGGGTTCATTCCGGCAGCAGGCTCATCAAGCAAAATAATTCCCGGATGAGTAGCAAGCGCACGCACAATTTCAAGCCTTCTCTGTGCTCCGTACGGAAGTGAGCCTGCCTGATAGTTTGCCATATCTCTCATTCCGAAAAAGTCCAAAAGCTCAAGTGCTTCCTCTTTTGATTTTTTTTCGGACGAACGGTAACCGAAAAGATGCGTCACCGAATCAAAAAGATTTTGCTTTATTGAATTATGAAGTCCCACCTTGACATTATCAAGTACGGTCATATTATTAAACAATCGTATATTTTGGAACGTTCTTGCTATGCCCATTCGGTTTACCTGCGCGCAGGTTTTTCTCGCAGTTGACTTACCGTCAAGAATTATATCTCCGCGCGTCGGCTGATATACGTTGGTCAGCAAGTTGAAAACCGTTGTTTTTCCTGCTCCGTTAGGACCTATGAGTCCCGCAATTTCAGTTCTTCCTACAGTGAGTGAAAAATCATCAACCGCAGTTAATCCGCCGAAATCAATACCCAGACGATGAGTTTCAAGAATGGGGGTTTTGCCCGAATCGCGTTCGGGTATAATAGAATTACTCGGTACCGGTACCATCTTTGACATTTCACTCCCCTCCCTTTTCTTTGCTGACGGCAAATTTTGATAAAATCAATTCCCGCCATTGTTTAGCTTTTTCGCTGTTAGTTAAAAGCATAACCAATATAAGCACAATTGCATAAAGAAGCATACGATAGTCTCTTACTTCTCTTAAAAGCTCCGGCAGCATATACAGAAGTGTTGTTGCAATCATTGTTCCGAACACATTTCCCATTCCGCCGAGCACCACAAATACCAATATTAAAATTGATGTGTTAAAATCAAATTTCTTTGCCGCAATTGTCGAGAAATTCATTGCGTAGAGTGCACCCGCCATACCTGCAAGCGCAGCAGAAATTATAAATGCGGTAAGCTTGTATCTTGTTACTCCTATTCCGATTGACTCGGCAGCTATTCTGTTATCACGAATAGCCGTAACAGCTCTTCCCGCTTTACTGTTTACAAGGTTAAGCACAATAAACAAAGTGAATATAATAAGAAGTATTCCCGAGGTAAAGCTTGCAAGCTTGGTAATACCTACAGCCCCCTGCGGGCCGTTGATTATAAGCGTTCCATTAGTCATTCCGAGTGCCGCTTCGTCGGTCATTCCGACATGGAGACCCGCTCCGTCAATTCCGACATAAAGACAGTTTATAATATTTTTTATAATTTCACCGAACGCAAGTGTTACAATTGCAAGGTAATCCCCGCGAAGTCTCAAAACAGGAATACCTATGAGCAATCCTGCAATTCCCGCAAAAAATCCGCCGGCAACTATTGATATTAAAAGTCTCAGTGCGCCGGAAGCAACAACATCCTGCAGGCATATTGAGGTTATAACGCCCGTGAATGCTCCCACGCTCATAAATCCCGCATGTCCCAGACTCAGTTCGCCCAAAAATCCGACAGTCAGATTAAGAGAAATTGCCATTACAATATAGGTGCAGATAGGGACAAGCTGACCGCTTATCGAATTGTTTATCATTCCCGCAGACTGCATAGGAAACAAAATTGCAAAAGCAATAATCGCAAAGCCGTAAGTTTTTATATTTGTGAGGGTAAATTTATTCAAATTTTTTAATTTATTCATAATACACCTCACACTTTCTCTGCTATTTTTTTGCCGAGAAGTCCTGTCGGCTTAACCAGCAAAACAATAATCAAGACCGCAAATACTATAGCGTCGGAAAGCTGTGTTGAAATATACGCTTTGCTGAATATTTCTATCACGCCGAGCAAAATTCCGCCGAGCATTGCTCCCGGAATAGAGCCTATTCCTCCGAATACCGCTGCTGTAAACGCTTTTATACCCGGCATGGAGCCTGTTGTCGGTATCAGCACAGGATAAGCCGAGCAAAGAAGTACGCCCGCAATTGCTGCAAGCGCAGAGCCGATTGCAAACGTCATGGAAATCGTAACATTTACATTAATTCCCATAAGCTCCGCCGCATCTTTATCTTCCGAAACCGCACGCATAGCTTTTCCCATTTTACTTTTTCTTGTGAATATTGTCAGTGCAATCATTATTGCAATTCCCGCAGCTACCGTCACAACAGATTCCGGAGCAATTATCAAACTGCCGTTAAAAAGCGACAGCGATTTAAAAGAAACTACCGAAGAAAATGCTTTCGGCGCGCTTCCCCAAATTAAAAGCGCAACATTCTGCAGGAAATAGCTGACACCGATAGCCGTAATCAAAACTGCAAGCGAGCCCGCGCGGCGAAGCGGCTTATATGCCAAACCCTCAATCAATATTCCAAGTAAAGTACAAACAACCATTGCCGCTATTACGGCAACAATCGGCGGCATATTAAGATAAGTCATGGTGCAGAAAGCCGTATATGCGCCTATCATAATTACATCTCCGTGCGCAAAATTCAACATTTTTGCAATTCCGTATACCATAGTATATCCCAGTGCTATAATAGCATATACACTGCCGAGGCTTATTCCGTTAATCAAATTTGATAAAAACATCATATTCTTAAACAGACTCCCCTTTCTTTTTATAAAATCCTTTTTTCTGTAAGCAATTATCTATTACCTTTTTTGCAATCCGCCTGAGCTTCTCTCTTTGCATACAAAGCAGAAATGTTACTCCGACATAAAGCAACAAAATAGCTAATTGTAAAATTCACATTTTACAATTAACTAAAAGCAACAAAAAGGAGGGAGACTCATAAATGGGGTCTCCACACCTTTTTTTGACAATTAATCGGATATATTAAAATTACATTCCGACATATGCACCGTCTTTTATAACCATACCTTTAGGCTCTTTTGAAACTTCTCCTGTCGCTGACCATACCATGTCTGTACCGGTAAGTCCGTTTACTTTAAACGACGGGTCGGTAAACTGTGCAACAAGCTTTTCACATATATCGGAAGCCTTCATATCACTTGTGATATTCTGAGCTTTACAAGCTTCATAGATTGCATATATGCAGTCATAACCGTCAGCCGCAAACTGATTAGGCGTTTCGCCGAATTTTTCTGTATACTTAGAAACAAAATTCTTTGTCATTTCATCCTGTGCGTCTGCCGAGAACGGAGTTAAAAGCATTACGCCTTCAGCAAGATTTTTGTCAAAGTTTGCAACCGTCAAAATTCCGTCCATACCGTCAACTCCGAAGAATTTCGGCTCATACTGCATTTTGTTTGCCTGTGTCAGAATAAGTGACGCCGGTGTGTAGTAAATCGGCAGAAATACCAAATCAGCACCCGCTGCTTTAATATCGTTAAGCTGTGAAGTAAAGTCATTTGCCGAGTCATCCGTAAATGTTTTTTCGCTTACAACCTCAAGACCGAGCTCTTTAGCTTCTGTCATAAATTTTTGATAAATTCCGGTTGAATAAGCGTCCGAGTTATTATAAATAATTCCGATTTTGCTTCCCAAGCTCTGTTCCTTAATATATTTTGCGGAAGCCAATCCCTGGTTAGGATCCGAGAAGCACATCTGGAACATGTTATCTTTTCCTTTGATTACATCCGGAGAGGAAGCCGACGGAGTGAGAGCAAACACTCTGTCCGAATAAACTTCGGAAGAAACCGCAATACAAGGCTGAGTTGTAACGCTTCCGAGAGAAACCTGCATTCCCCAGTCTTTCAGGTTGTTGTAAGCGTTTACCGACTTTTCTGCGTCATTTTCGTCATCTTCATATTTAAGTGCAAACTGAAGATCTCCTTTTGCATTGATTTCTTCAACCGCAATTTCCGCACCGTTCTTTGCTGCATTTCCATATATAGCGGCAGCACCTGTCAAAGGTCCGATACCGCCGATTTTAATTGCGGACGCGTTTTCACCGGAATTTCCGCCGGCTCCGTTCGAGCCGCATCCGGTCAATGCGCCTGCTGCCATTATACCTGCAAGTAATAATGATACTACCTTTTTCATAACAATCATCCTCCATATTCGCCGCACTGTATTGCGGCTGTCTTTTATTTTGTTAATTATTTTACTATTTTCCGACATGTTTGTCAATACATTTCGATATTTTTAACGACTTTTGCGAATTATTTCGATAAATTAAAGCAAAATATGTTCATTATTTACCTATTGTCGTCCCAATTTTGTTAGGATTGATAAAATTTGACACCAAATTGTATTTAACCCTGCCGTTTAAAATAACAACCTCATTTACTCCGTTTTCAATCGATTTAACGCAGTTTTTCAGCTTAGGAAGCATGCCTCCGCCGATAAGCCCGTTTTTAATCAAAGAATCGGCTTTTTCCTTATCCATATAATGAACTATTGTCTTATTGTTGTTGACATCCAGCAAAATCCCGTCCACATCGGTTACGAATACAAGCGTATCGGCATGTATGCTTTCCGCAATTGCAAGTGCCGCATCATCCGCATTGATATTCATTGTATTTCCGTTTTCGTCCGCTCCGACGGGCGATATGACCGGAACATATTCATTATCGAGCAAAAGATTAATAAGTCCTGCATCGGTTTTTGATATTTCACCGACATATCCTATATCTCCCTCCGGAATTATCTTCTTTTCTGCCCGGAAAATCCCTGCGTCTTTTCCCGAAATTCCGACGGCATTCATTTTATTGTTTATAAGCCCCTGCACAATCGCTTTGTTTACCAGGCCCGAAAGCACCATTTCGACAGCCTCGATACTTTCGCTGTCGGTCACCCGGTAACCTCCGATAAATTTTGTGTCTATTCCCTGCTTTGCAAGAGTTTTTGATATTTTCTTTCCGCCGCCGTGGCAAAGTACAACTCTTGCACCGACCATTTTTAAAAGCGAAATATCTTCAAAAATATCTTCGGTAAGCGAATTATCCTCAAGGGCACTTCCGCCGAGCTTTACTACAATCGTTTTGTTGTAAAGCTTTCTAAATGCCGGCAGTATGTCATGAAAGCTGCTTATTTTTTCCGATGCGTCAATATTTTTTTCAACGTCATATTCCTTTAAAAATTCGAGAGTATATTCCACATCGGTTTTGCACGGGACGTATTCCCTGCCGCGTTTTTGACGCGTCTCGTTGCCCTTTCCCGTTACCAGCACGATTTTTTTTTCACTGCCTTCAAATATTGCATTCTTTATTGCCTCGCCTCTGTCTTCCGTTATTTCGTATCTGCCCCCCGCCGCTTCAACATTCTTTGCTATATCACGGCAAATATTTATGAGAGGCTCTTCTCCAGGATCCTCTTCGGTTATAAATACCTTGTCTGAATATTGTCCCGACAAAACTCCCAGGTCATGTCTTCTCTGAAGAGCTTTATATCCCGGGCAGCCGAATACGGTATAAATTTTTCTCCCCGGAAATTCCTGCAAAACCGATTTATACAAGTTTTCAAAGCTCAATTTATTGTGCGCATAGTCAACTATTACAATGACATTATTATCCGAATTTTGATATATTTCCATTCTTCCCGAAGAACGTGCTTTCATCAGTCCGACATACATATAGTGCTCCGGTATACCGAGTGCATAGCAGACGGAAATTGCGGCAAGTGCATTCTGAACGTTAAAAAGTCCCGGTATCGTGAGAACAAATTCGCTTTCAAAGCTCGGAGTATGAACGGTAAAAGAGGTATCGTTTCCCACTTTTTTTATATCGTAAGCGTATATATCCGCACTTTTATCCTCTGTGCTGAAAGTTATTACCTTTTTCGCGCGTGAAGCTGCCTTAAGCACCTCTTCGCGGCGCAGGGTGTCCAGACTCACACACGCCGTTTTTGTACGGTCGAAAATTTTCATTTTTGAATAAAAATAATCGTCAAAGTCCGGATGCTCTATGTCGCTTATATGGTCTTCTCCTATATTAAGATAACAGCCTACGGTAAATTCCACCCCGTAAACCCTTTCGTATTTCAGTGCCTGGCTTGAAACCTCCATCGTTACATATTCGATTCCGCTGTCCGCAGCATTTTTAAAATGTCTGTGCAAATCAAACGGCTCGGGAGTCGTCAGATGCGATTCAAAGCTTTCCACACCGTCATAAGTATTTATTGAAGATATTATACCGCTCTGCGGTTTTTTCTTTTCCGAAAGATACTCGTCAAGAATATACTTAATAAAATATGCGGTAGTTGATTTTCCTTTTGTACCGGTAATGCCGATAAGGTTAAATTTTTTCCATATATCTTCGTAATATATATTAACGATTATTCCCATTGAACGTCTTATATCGCTCACAATAATGCAGTTTGCCTCAACCGAATACTTTTTTTCGGAAATATAGCAGCAAACACCTTTTTCCATCGCCGATTTGAGATATTCCTCTTTAAAATGCGCTCCCTTGCATACAAACAAGGTATTTGGTCTTATGTCATTCGAATCATACGAAATGTATTGCACGTCGTTTATTTCGTTGATGTTTTCTTCGCATATCAATCCCTCTTTTAAAAGAGCGTCTCTGTATACTTTTAATGACGGCATTATTTTTCCCCTCCGTATTTCTTAAGTTTTGCTCCGCAAACCTCAATCGAACGTTCGCAAAGAATATCCAGCGCATCGGTGTAAAAATCGCTTACCCCGTTTTGCTTTGCGTAACAGGAAAGCTCCGTACATGCCAATATTCCCGCGTCACATCCGTTTTCTTTCAGATGCTTGTCAATTTTTGCAAAATCTTCATCGCTTCCGGGCAAGCCTTTCTTTATTTGGTCGTATATTATCCGCATAACAAGCTCCTGGTGCTTTTTATCCGGAGTATAATATTCAACACCCGCTTTATCACATTCTTTTTTATATATTCCGGTGTAAACCGTTCCGTCGGTTGCAAGCACTCCGATTTTTTTTACCGCAGGCTTTTGAACTGTTACGGCTTTTACGGTCTCACGCACCATATTTATAATCGGTATATTTACATTCTCCTGCAAATATTCCCAGAAATAATGAGAAGTGTTGCATGGTACGGCTATTGCCGACATACCGTTTTTCTCCAAAAATTTTGCATCCTCCAAAAGCAAGGCTCTGACCTTTTCCTCATTTCCCGAGCGAATTGCTTCGGTTCTGTCCGGCATTTTTGCATGACTTAATATTATCATGTCTATATGCTCCTGGTCGCACGAAGCGTCTGTTCTTTCGGTTATTTCCTTATATAAAAGCTGGGTTGCCAAAGGTCCCATTCCGCCGATTATACCCAATTTACCCATAGCAGAATTATTTCCCCTTTCCCAAATACTTTTTGAATTTTCCGAAATGCGACAGCTGTGATTTATACAGTCTGAGCATACGTTCAAACCCGTTATCCGGCTTGAAAAAGAGCGGATTTACATATTTGCCCTCACGAATCAGCTTCTTCATTCTTTCTTTATATTCCGGAGCATATTCGAACGCAACCCTCTTAGGCACAACCATCCACAAATATTCGTTCTTTGCAATATCTTCGGCTATCGGCTTATTGTAAATATAGTCGTCCGCGTATAATTTTGCTACATTATGTCCCGAGCCGGTAACATAAAAATTGCTTCTTCCCTGTCTTGTATTTATCTCAAAGGCTTTATATTTTCCGTCGCGGCGGTCAAATTTTATATCGAAATTCGAAAATCCGACATATCCGATATCCTCCAATAAGCTTTTGAATTTCTCCGTAAGCTCTTTTTCATACTCCGTAATAATAACAGCATGATTTCCTATTCCGTAAGGCGTGTGCTCCTCCAGGAGAACATGTCCCAAGCACATCATTTTAACCTTACCCTGCTTGTCCGAATAGCAGGTAAGTACACGCATGTAGGTATCGTCACCCGGCAGAAAATCCTGAATTATCATATGGTCCGAATATCCCGCCTCGTATGTCTTTTTCACAATTTCAGCAAGCTCTTCTTTTGTGTCAAACTTAAATACTTTTTTCTGCCCGTCAAACTTATGGCGGTAATATTCCACTTGATTTGCCGGCTTTAAAATATACGGTGCCTCAAAGGGAACGTCGAGCGTATCTTTATTTTCCGCCGTACAGATATAAGTTTTCGGGTAATCTATTCCGTGCTTTTCGCACAGTGCATAGAATTTTTCCTTGTCCATCAAGGCTTCGAGAAAATCATAATCGGCATACGGCGCAACAACATTTTTTTCAAAGCTTCCTTTGTTTGCCGCAAGACACTTTACATAGTTATCTCCGCAGCCTATCGCAAGAATTTTTTTATTTTGATGCTCCCTTGCATATTTGTTTACCACATCCAAAAAAATATCCTTTGTGTCAAGCCCGTCTACCTGCTCTAAGTCTATCATTTTGCTTTTGTAGCAAGTGCTTATCAGCGATTTGCAAAAGCATTTTGATTTAAGACCGTATTCTTCATATATTGCGCGCGCAACGCTGTACACATTAATATCGTTTCCGAACAGCAGCGGCAAAAAATCCGCTTCTTTGAATTTCATTTGTATATCCATTCCTTTCCGCACCGTTTGCATTATTTCATATTTGTTTTCTGACAATTGAATATTCGTCACCCGGTCTGAAATACGGACAATCTTTAAAGCTTCCCTCTATAAACCGTCTCATTTCATCCTCGTCCAAGTCCATTATGCAAGTATATTGTTCATAATCCTCATCATACGTATAGTTCATACATTCTTCACAGTTCATAAAAAATTTTGTTTCCTCCGCAATGTTCCGCTTTTGTCAGAGCTTTTCAATTTCTGCCATAAGCTCATCTATAAGCCTGTTTTCCGGTACTTTTTTTAATATTTCTCCGCGTTTAAAAATCAAGCCCTCTCCTTTTCCGCCCGCAATTCCGACGTCGGCGTCGCGTGCTTCCCCCGGTCCGTTCACAACGCAGCCCATAACCGCTACTTTTATATCTTTATCAAGTCCCGAAATACGCTTTTCCACTTCGTTTGCAATAGAAATAAGGTCAATCTGCGTTCTTCCGCAGGTCGGACAGGACACAATTTCAACTCCGCCCTTTTTCAGTCCCAAAACCTTTAATATATCCTTTGCCGCATAAACCTCATTTATCGGGTCGGCAGTAAGAGAAACTCTTATAGTGTCGCCTATTCCCTCGGATAAAAGAGTGCCTATTCCGACTGCCGATTTTATAATTCCTTTTCCCGGAGTTCCGGCTTCTGTAACGCCCACATGCAGCGGAATGTCCGAAATCTTATCAAATTTTCTGTATGCTTCAATCATCGTCGGCACATCCGACATCTTCATCGATACAACAATATCCGAAAAATTCAGTTCATCCAGAATTTCCACATGTCTCAAAGCACTTTCCACCAGCGCGTCAGCTGTCGGTCTTTTATATTTTTCCAATATATCTTTTTCCAGCGAGCCGCCGTTTACACCTATCCTAATAGGTATACCCTTGTCCTTTGCCATATCGGCAACAGCCTTTACTCTCTCTCGGCTGCCAATGTTTCCCGGATTTATTCTTATTTTATCCGCACCGTTTTTCATACATTCCAGCGCAAGCCGATAATCAAAATGAATATCGCAAACAAGCGGAATATGTATTCCCGCTTTTATTTTTTTAACCGCTTCGGCAGCCTCCGCATCCGGCACCGCAACCCTTATTATTTCACATCCCGCCGCTTCAAGCTTTAAAATCTGCGCTATTGTGCTTTCGGGATTTCGAGTGTCGGTATTGGTCATCGATTGAATTGAAGCCGGATTGCCTCCGCCTATTTTTACATTTCCGACATTTACGCATCTCTTCATATGTTTTCATCCTCCCAATCGGACATAATCAGCCGAAAGATGCCGAAATTATGCTTTTTCAGGCAGATTCGGATTGCTTTCTTTCGGCTAACCGTTCATATTAAAACAATTTTTTTATATCAAAAAACAATATCACCGCCGCAAATGCAAGCAGCAAAATCATTCCCACTGCATGTACAAGCCCCTCTTTATCGGGAGGCACTCTCCGCCTTGTGAATAGCTCAATCAACAGAAAAAGCAGTCTTCCGCCGTCAAGTGCCGGTATCGGCAAAAGATTAAATACACCGAGATTGATTGTCAGCATTGCTACGAGATTGAGTACACTCTCCACGCTGTAGCCCTTTGTGTGAACGGCAGTGTCTACCGCGGTTGCCACTCCGACAGGGCCTGAAAAATCTTCAATTCCCGCATCGCCTGTAAACAAATCTCCCAACGCTCCGTAAACCAGCTTTACAACAAAGCAAGTATAGGCATAAGCTTCATTCATCGAATTTTTTATGCCCGCTTTTTCTCTTACCGGAGTAAAGCCTATAATATATCTTTCACCCTCGCGCGTTTTTCCCGCATATTCGGCATATTGGTCTTTTATACTGTCATCAAAGGTAATATAGCTCTGTTTTTGAATACCGTTTATATCCGTAGTAACCGATACTCCGTTTTCGTCATATACATATTTTTCTTTTTCGAGCGACGGCATAAAGGAAAAATCCAGCTTTTCTCCGTCTCTTTTTACCGTTACGTCAATTTTTGTATCTTTATTTATATTTTCAAGATAATACGCAATATCATTGTAAAAATGTATTTTGTGCCCGTTTACGGCGATTATCCTATCTCCCTCTTTTATCCCGCTCTCCGCCATATATGAGCGTTCTTCAATCATTTGAACTTTTGTTGTTACTATGGTTTTTCCCGCAAAAACAAGTCCCAAAAATATTATAAAACCGAGAATAAGATTTAAAACCGCTCCCGCGCAAATAACTATCATTCGTTTCCAAAGCTTTTGATTAGCGAACGCGGTTTTGCTTTCGGTATCCTCATCCTCCCCCTCAAGGCGGCAGTATCCGCCTATCGGAAAGGCACGTATCGAATATTGAGTGTCTCCTTTTACCCACGAAAAAATTTCCGGTCCCATACCTATCGAAAATTCAAAAACACCCACCCCCGATAATTTTGCGGCGACAAAATGTCCGAATTCATGCAATGATATAAGAACAAGAAATATTAAAACAGTTACAACTATTGTCAATAAAATAAGCCATCATTCCTTTCCTGCGGCGACGGATTTTTTCACATATTCTCTTGCTTCTTTGTCGGTATTCAGAATATCCTCAAGCGTAGGATTGTCTATCCGCGGAAGTTTTTGCATAGCTTCCCCGATTTTTTCCGATATATCCAAATATCCTATTTTCTTATTCATAAACATCTCAACCGCCGCTTCATCCGCGCTGTTGAAAATACATGGAAGATTTCCGCCTTTTTTGCCTGCCTCATAAGCAAGCTTCAATGCAAAAAACGTGTCGGTGTCCGGCTTTTCAAAGGTAAGTGACGAATATTTCGAAAAATCAAGCTCATTTTCCGTCATCGGCTTTCTGTACGGATAGGTAATCGCATATTGAATCGGAAGTCTCATATCAGGAGCACCAAGCTGTGCTATAATCCCGTTATCCGTAAATTCCACCATCGAATGAACAACACTCTGTCTGTGAACAAGCACTTCAATGTCCGATACATCCACACCGAAAAGCCATTTCGCTTCAATCACTTCAAGTCCCTTATTTACAAGAGTCGAAGAATCAATTGTCACTTTCGCACCCATAACCCAATTCGGATGCTTTAAAGCTTGCTCCGGAGTAATATCTTTCAGTTCATTTTTTGTTTTCCCGAAAAAAGGTCCGCCCGAAGCGGTAAGAAGAATTTTTTTTATTTCTTTTTTGTCACGGCAGCCTTGCAGCGACTGAAATATTGCCGAATGCTCGCTGTCAACCGGAAGTATTGCAGAATTATATTCTTTCGCAAGCTTTGTAACTATATGCCCCGCCGTTACCATGGTCTCTTTATTTGCAAGTGCTATGTTCTTGCCGCATTTTATTGCATTTATTGTCGGTCTCAGACCTGATATGCCGACCACAGCGGTAACAACGGTCTTTGCCTCTTTTTCACAGGCAGTCTCGCAAAGTCCTTCTTCTCCCGAAACAACCTTTATATCAGTATCGGCAAGCTTAATTTTTAAAGCTTTCGCCGCGTCTTCATTCACCGCGCAGACAATCCTCGGCTTAAATTCTCTTGCTTGCTTTTCCAAAAGCTCAACATTGGAATATGCCGAAAGTGCCGTTATTTTTATTCCCGGGCAGGTTCTCGCTGTCTCAAGAGTTTGCGTACCTATTGAGCCTGTTGACCCGATTATTGATATTTTATGTTCTGTTTGCAATTTTATTACCCATACCTTTCACAATAATATATTTTTCAACCCACAAGTTTATTAAAATATATAAAGAAATACAGCACCATAGGCGATATAAATACAACGCTGTCAAATCTGTCCATTATTCCGCCGTGACCCGGCAATATAGTCCCGAAATCTTTAACGCCGCAATCTCTTTTTATTCCCGAAGCGGTCAGGTCTCCTATCTGTGAAAAAACCGACGCTATAACCGCAAGAACGCTCATGCCGACATAGCTTGCTCCGCCCACATAATCAATTCCGATAATCTTCCTGAGAAATGCCAGATATGCACATGCCAGAATTACCGAACAAATAACTCCGCCAATCGCTCCTTCAACTGTTTTTTTAGGACTTACTTTGGGAATTAATTTGTGCTTTCCGAAAGCTTTTCCCGAAAAATATGCTCCGGTATCCGTGCCCCATGCAAACAGAAATACCAGGAATACGGCTTCAATTCCGAATTCTGTTCTAAGACGTATCAAAGCTCCGAAAAACAAAGTTATAAAATATGTAATAAATGCAGCGGAATAAATGTCTTTATAGGTATATTTTGTATGCAGCAATACACCGGCAGACATATAAATCATTACCGAAAGAATAAGCACAAAAACAGTATTGTCAAAAATCAATCCGAAAAGCACCGCCGCTGCCGATGCCAGGCTTAACGCGAAAATTTCTTTTCCGCATTTTATTGCATTTAAAACCTCGCACAGCGCAAGCAGCAAAACAATCGACACAGCTGCCGTAAATACGCCCTCGCCCGCAAAAAGTGCGGCAAAAAATATTACCAATCCCACTGCCGAAGTAAGTATTCTTTGTAACATAATTATATATCCTTTCCGCCCTCAAAATATTTTACGGAATAAATCCGACGTCTGCTAAAATGTGGGGCATCTGCGTTTTTATATGCCTCCGAATCGCCGTCCCCTCTTCTGAAAATCCGCAATTGCTTCATACAAATCCTTAACCCCGAAATCCGGCCAAAGCTTATCCGTAAACCAAAATTCCGAATAAGCCGCCTGCCAAAGCAGGAAATTGCTAAGTCTTTCTTCCCCGCTCGTTCGAATTATCAAATCCGGATCGGGTTGGTTTTTTGTATAGAGATGTTCGGATATTGTTTTTGCCGATATATCATGCGGATCAAGCACTCCGTTTTTGACCTCCTCGGCAATTTGCTCCGCCGCATGAACTATCTCTTCTCTCGCTCCGTAATTTAAAGCTATATTCATAACTATTCCGCTGTTTTTTTCGGTAAACTTCTCTGTTTTTACAATTTGCTCTCTGATTTCTTCCGAAAGCTCCGCTCTTGAGCCTATGGCACGTATCACCACATTTTCCCCCGCAAGCGTGTTTTCCGCATCTTTTAAATAATTCAAAAGCAAATTCATAAGGTAATCGACTTCATCCTTCGGTCTTTTCCAGTTTTCCGTCGAAAAAGCATAAACCGTTATGTATTTTATACCTATTTTATTACATTCGGTAACAATTTTTTTTAAAGTATCGGCACCTTTTGAATGTCCCGCACTGCGCGGAAGTCCTCTCTTTTTTGCCCATCTGCCGTTTCCGTCCATTATCACGCCGATATGAGAAGGCAAATTCGAAAAATCCACTTCCTGTTTTATTTTATTCTTAAAAAACATATGTTATTATCCTCAGCTATCCTATTTTAAAATATCTCATCCGAAAAATTTCAAAAAGGCGGTGTACTTTTTATACACCGCCTTCGGCGTCGGCTATCAAACCTCAAGGATTTCTTTTTCCTTTGCGGCTGTTATCTCATCTATTTCTTTAACATACTTGTCTGTCATGGTCTGAATATCTTTTTCGATTCCCTTTAAATCGTCTTCCGTAATTTCCGCTTTCTTTTTCTTATCCTTATAAGCGTCCATAGCGTCACGGCGGGCATTTCTTATTTGTACCTTAGCTTCCTCGCTGTATTTTTTAACGGTTTTAACAAGCTCTTTTCTTCTTTCTTCCGTAAGCGGAGGGAAATTCAAACGAATTACCTTGCCGTCGTTTTGAGGTGCTATACCTATATCGGATTTTAAAATTGCTTTTTCAACCTCTTTTAAAACCGATACATCCCACGGCTGAATAACGAGCATTCTCGGCTCGGGTGAAGATATAGACCCAATCTGTGCAACCGGAGTCATTGTTCCGTAGTAATCTATTGCAATTTTATCAAGTATCGTTGCATTCGCTCTGCCGGCACGGATCGTTTTTAATTCACCCGCAAAGCCCTCTATTCTTTTATTCATTTTTTCTTCAATTTCAGGATATTTTCCCATTATAATGACCTCCTTATTTTTCTTGATTTTCAAATAATTGTAAAACTAAAGCTTCACTTTTAAATCGCTTTATCGGAAATGGCGCACATGTCGTCATTTTTGACTGCATGTCATAGGTTAGCAAGCACGGTATCCTTACTTCCGATTGCCGTCTACCGTAACAAGCGTTCCTATTTTTTCGCCTTTTACGGCGCGGACAATGTTTTTCGCATCGTCAAGTCCGAATACCAAAATCGGCATATCGTTGTCGCGGCACATTGAAGCCGCTGTTGAATCCATAACTCCGAGCTCTTTTCCCAAAATATCGTTAAACGAAAGTGAATCGAATTTTTTTGCATTCGGATTTACATTCGGGTCGGAATCATATACGGCATCAACTTTTTTCGCAAGTAAAATAATGTCCGCTTCGGTCTCTACCGCTCTTAATGCGGCAGCTGTATCGGTCGACATGAACGGATTACCTGTACCGCATCCGAAAATTACCACTCTGCCCTTTTCCAAATGTCTTATGGCTTTACTTCTTATATACGGCTCTGCAATTGCTCTCATTTCTATCGCTGTCTGAACTCTTGTCTCCACTCCCGCATTCTCCATTGCCGAACAAAGAGCAAGTGCATTGATTGTGGTCGCCAGCATTCCCATATGGTCAGCTCTCGTCCTGTCCATATTTTCTCCGCTTCTGCCTCTCCAGAAGTTTCCGCCTCCGACAACTATCGATACTTCAACACCCATATCAACAATTTGCTTTATATTTTTTGAAATATCCGCAATCGTTTCTTCATTAAGTCCAAATCGGTTTTCCCCCGCCAGAGCCTCTCCGCTCACTTTTAAGAGTACACGCTTATATTTTGCGCCCATAACTTTCCTCCTGTAAAAAAAATTCATATTAATTTATATAATTATACCATGTTTTCAAAACATTTGCAATAGCAATTTCATTTTATTTTACAAAATGTTTTACAATTAACTAATTTCAACTTTCTCTTTACAAATCAGCATAAAACTGTTATAATGATACCGGACTTTTTAAATTATGAAAGGAAAACGATATGAACCAAATCAATTCAAAAGAAGAAAAACAATATTTTTACAAAACCGTTATTTCTCTCGTAATACCTATGGCGATTCAAAATCTGATTAATGTCGGCGTTCAGGCGGCAGACGTCATAATGCTCGGGAGACTGAACGAAACAGCCATATCCGCAGCTTCTCTTGCCGGGCAAATATATTTTATTATGACCCTTTTATTTTTCGGATTAACCTCCGGTGCTGCCGTGCTTACGGCACAATACTGGGGAAAGGGCGATACCGTCACAATAGAAAAAATTCTTGGTCTTGCCGTACGTTGGGCAGTATTTATTGCAATTCTGTTCACGGCTGCCGCGCTCCTTTTCCCAATGCAGCTTATGCGGATATTTTCCTCCGAGCAGGACGTTATAGAGCAAGGTGCTCAATATATGCGTATTGTAGCTTTGGCATACATCCCCGCTGCCGCAACAATGGTATACCTGAATGTTATGCGCAGTGTGGAACGAGTAATTATCTCTACCGTTGTATACACAATATCGCTTTTTGTTAATATCATACTGAATGCCGTCTTTATTTTCGGTCTTTGCGGTGCTCCCGCCCTCGGAGTGCAGGGTGCTGCAATAGCTACAGCCCTGGCGCGTTTTACGGAATTTTTTATAGTATTGTTTTATGCTTTCCGCATGAATAAAACAGTTAGGATAAAAGGTCGCTATCTGTTAAGCACCGAAAAAATACTTGTATCGGATTTTGTAAAATATGCCTTGCCCGTTGCCGCAAACGAATTGTTATGGGGCGGCGGAATATCAATGGTAACTGCAATAATAGGGCATCTCGGCAAATCCGCCGTTGCCGCAAATTCCGTTGTGCAGGTTGTGCGCCAGCTTGCAATGGTAGTAATATTCGGCATTGCCAATGCAACCGCCATAATGCTCGGCAAAGCCATAGGCGAAGGAAAAAAGGATTATGCACGTGTTTATTCGGTCCGCTTTCTTAAGATAACTCTTGTGCTCGGCATCGGCGGTGCTCTTGTAGTTCTCGGAGTTTCACCTCTTATAAAAAGCTTTATGACGCTTGGTGAACAGGCAAATGAATATTTAAGCGGCATGATGTATATAATGTCTTATTTTGTAATCGCTTCCGGCTTCAATACAGTTCTTATTGTAGGAGTTTTCCGTGCCGGCGGCGATACAAAATTCGGTCTTTTGCTTGATTGCGGTGCACTTTGGTGCTTTGCAATTCCTATGGGAGCAGTTGCGGCATTTGTTTTGAAGCTGCCGGTTATAGCGGTATATGCCGTTCTGACATGTGACGAAATCCTAAAGCTTCCGTTCTCTTTCCGCCGGTACAAATCATTCAAATGGCTGCGGGATGTAACGCGCGATATGTCAGAACTCAACTAAAATTCAACTAAAAAAGGGGATGTAAAAAAAGTCCGGAACGCAAAAAGGCGTATATTACATGAATAGTATATATTATAAAATAATATGATCATATAATTTTTGAAAAAATCTCAAAAATTTCGATTTTTATTATTTTAAAGTACCTTTTTGCTACGCCCTCAC
>CAKSJU010000027.1 GCA_934463455.1 uncultured Clostridia bacterium
AAAAATATATGTGTTATGAATATCTGACCGAAGAAGCGGGAATTTTATCGGCTCCCGAAATAGAGCTTATAAAACTTTAATAATATGGATAAATAGGGACATATTACTAAAATGTCTACAAAAAATGGACGTGCAAACGTCCTTTTTTTGTGCTATAATTAATATATAAAAGGATTGAGTTCCAAAAAATAAAAAAACGGAGGTTTTATTATGAAGAAAAAAATTTGTTTCGGACTTGCGGCAGTTATGCTTATGTCATCATTGGCGGGCTGCGGAGGAAAAAAGGAAACAACATCGGAAAACGGGGTTGACACAATCACGCTCTGGACAAACAATTCACACTCGAAGAGCGTGGTACAGGAGCTTGTTAATGATTGGAACAACACCACGGGAAAAGAAAAGGGCATAAAAATCGATTATGTCGTAAAGGGCGACGATTACGGTCAGCAGCTTGCACTTGCGTATAATGCCGACAACCTGCCCGACATATTCCTGCAGGGAACAGGCAATATGATAGAGGAAAAAAAGGTTATTGCGCTTAACGATTACCCCGAGGGACAGGAACTGATAAAAAACTATGACGGGGATGTTCTTACCGAAATTAACCGTTCTTATAACTATCAGCTTAAGGATAAAACAGCGAAAAACGTATATACGGTGCCTAAGGGAATGACTATATACGGACTTGTGTATAACAAGGATATGTTCAAGGAAGCGGGAATTGTTGATGAAAACGGAGAGGCAAAGCCCCCGAAAACATATGCCGAAATGGTTGAAGACTGCAAAAAGCTTACCGACGCTTCAAAAAAGCAATACGGAATTATCTTCCCGGTAAAATTCGGCGGCTGGACCACTACCGACATTGTATATCCGGCATTTGTAAGCACGGGTATCAATTCGGGATATGACAGAAAGACAGGAACATTTGATTACAGCGGAATTGCTCCGATTATGAAAGCAATTATGCAGATTAAGCACGACGGAACATGCTTCCCGGGTGCGGAAAGCTTGGATAACGACCCTGCAAGAGCGCAGTTCTCGGAGGGAAGAATAGGCATGAAGTTCTCCGGCTCTTACGATGTCGGCGTATTTAACAATCAGTTCCCGGCAAAATGCGACTGGGGAGTATGTGAATACCCGAGCGAGAGCGAGGACGTAAGATATAAAAACCCGGCGGTTTACGGAAATGCGGGCTTTATCAGCTCAAAAGCAGTTGAAAGAGTCGGCGCGGAAAAGGTATTTGAAGTTTATAAATGGTTTACAAGCACCGAGCTTGCAAGAACTTTGTATATTGAGGGCTTGGATGTTCCCTGGAAGTACAGTATTATAGAAGATATTGCAGATCAGAGTAAGGTTAAGGGCTGGAAGGAATTTGCGCAGATAGCAAAGAATGCGGTTTGCATTCCGGAAAACGTAACATCAAAGCCGGCCGGCTTTGACGGCGAGAGTATTCAATCGCTTTGCGTAAATGATTTTTGGTATGAAAAGAGAGATATAGACGAGGCACTGGCTGCTTATTCAAAAGCATGCACAGAGGGTATTGCGGCATATGTGGAGGAAAATCCGGATTATGATCCGAGCCTTTACATAGACCCGAATTACGATATAAGAATTAAATAGTAAATCAAATTTTATCGGACGGCGCAAAATTAGGGTGCCGTCCGATAAAAAACCAAATTCGAAAATAACTCACTTCGTTTTTTCGGGGTGATAATATATAACAAATTCATGAAAGGATTGAACATAAGCATGGCAAAGACGGCGAAAAAGGCATTGCGTCCGGGGCGCAGAAAAGAAGTGCTGGCGTGCTATTTGCTTTTGCTGCTGCCGCTGATCGGATTTTTTGTATTCAATCTGTATCCGCTGGCGTGGCAGATTCAAAAAGCATTTTTGAGATATAACGGAGTTGCTTCTCACACAAAATATGTGGGTCTGGGTAATTTTATAAATATTTTTACGGGAAATAAAAATTTTTGGAGATCATATCTGGTAACGTTCCAATTCGCTCTTATAAAAGTTCCGATAGAGCTTACGATTGCGTTTATTTTGGCGAGTATTTTAAGCAAGAGCTTCATAAAGGCAAAAAGTTTTTTCAGAGCGGTGTATTATATGCCGGTGCTGCTTAGTGCAGTTATTATCGGTGTTATATATTCCAACATGTTCGGGTATTTCGGAGTTGTGAACAGTATTTTGCAAAAGCTTCATATTATAAGTGAGCCAATTGACTTTTTTAAGGACAAATGGACGACTATGACAACGCTTATCGGTACTCACGTATGGAACAACGTCGGAACAAATGTACTTTACTTTCTTGCGGCACTTGCGAATATTCCGAAGGATTGCTACGAAGCGGCTTATCTTGACGGTGCAAGCGGATTTACAATGACAAGAAAGATAACCTTGCCGCTTATGGGACCGGTGCTTTCGACAATCTTGCTTTTGTCGTTTTTGGGAACACTCGGTGTAGGCGAATTTATATATGTAACAAGTAACGGTGCTCCGGCAGGCTCAACAACAACCGTTCAGATGTATATGCTTAATTATTTGCCGGGCTTTTCGACCGGTACAATTGAGATAGGCTATGCAAGTGCATTGTCCTTTGTTATTTCGATAATAAGTATTATAGCTTCTTTCTCATTTAGGAAGCTGTCTACATGGCTGACAACAAGAGCGTAAGGGGGGAGAAAGAATGTACAGAAAAGTATCGATATTTGAAAAAATAGTATTGCACTTATTGCTGATATTATTTGCGGCAATAATTCTTTTTCCGATAGCTTATGTTATATTCGGATCGTTTAAAACAAATTCGGAAATATTTATAGAGCCTGCAAAGCTTTTGCCCGATAAATTTATTCTCGATAATTACAAACAATTGACAAGTAACGGAGATTTTAATATCGGACGGCTTTTGTTCAACAGTATCATATTTACAGCGTGGAGTATTTTTTGTACTGTTGTTGTAAGCCCTGTAGGAGCATATGTTTTTGCAAGAGGTGATTTCCCCGGCAAAAAAGTAATATTTATAATGTTTACGGCACTTATGTTTGTAAGTCCCGGAGCAATTACGATTTATTGTACCTTTGATATTGTCAGAGCAATCGGACTTACTCCGTCGCTTTATACAAGCATGTTTTTAGCACTTTTCTCGGTTCCTGTTGTGGGTTACTATCTGATAAAAGGTTACATAGATACTCTTCCGAGAGATTTGGACGAATCGGCAACGATAGACGGCTGCGGATTTGTGGGAATATATTTCCGCATTATTTTCCCGCTTTTGAAGCCGGTGCTTGCAACTCAGGCAATATTCTCTTTTCAGGGCTCGTGGAACAATTACATAGGCGTACTTATGTGGACATCGTCCCGTCCGTGGGAATGGACGCTTACCGTCGGAGTTATGATGATGAAAAATTCCGGCAATGCTGCAATAGGCATGGGCTTTACCATGGCTGCGGCGGTTATAAGTATGATTCCTGTAATAATTGTATTCTGCCTATTCAACAAGCAGATTGTTGACGGAATTGCGGCAGGAGCTTTGAAAGGATAAAAAATTAATTTTTTGAAAGGACTTTTATCATGAATAAAGTAAAAATAAATTTTAACAGCGAAAGACAGGAAATAGACGGCTTCGGAGCGTCGGGCTTCGGCTCTTCGGCTAAAAATATAAAAAGACATAAATACTGCGATGAGATAATGACCCTTTTGTTTGACCGAAAAAAGGGCGCGGGACTTTCAATTGTGAGAAACGGAATAGGCGATTCGGCGGATAACTGGGGTGACGATAAAAACGGACCGGAGCCGTCAATCGAGCCGAAAGAGGGCGTTTGGGACAGAAAGGTAAAGGATAATCAAATCTGGCTGATGCAGGAGGCTGAAAAATACGGCTGCGATATATTCTACAGCGTGCCGTGGAGCGCACCGGCGTGGATGAAGGATAACAACAGCTGTTCCACAGGTCATCTCAGAAAAGATATGTACCAAAAATATGCGGAATATCTTGCCGAATATGTTACGATTTATAAGGAAGAGTTCGGTATTGATATTTATGCGATTTCACCGCAGAATGAGCCGGAATCCGAGCCGGGATATTCCTCCTGTAAGTTTACTCCGGAGGAGCTCTGCGAGCTGGTAAGGGATTATATAGGTCCGGAATTTAAAAAAAGAGGCTTAAAGACAAAAATAATCATCTCCGAGGCTGCAAATTACGATTTTGATTTAATGGAGCCTGCGGCTGACGACCCGGAAGCAATGAAATATATAGATATGTTCTCGGCTCACGGATATTGGAGAGACCCGCCGGTAAAATTCGATAAGGCGTTTGAACTCGGGAAAAAAGTATGGCAGACAGAATACTGCGACATTTTCGGAAGAGACTCGAGCATAACCGACGGTATTAAATGGGCAAGACTTATTCACGAGCATATGGTAACGGCGGAATCAAGCGCATTTTTCCACTGGTATCTTGCAAATCAGTATTACCATAATGATGAGCCGCTTATCCATATCAATGTGGATGACAATACATATGTGATAAATAAAAGACTTTGGACATTCGGCAATTTCAGCCGTTTTATAAGACCGGGATTTGTAAGAGTTGACGCAGAGACAACAGAAAGCGATGATGTTAAAATCACGGCGCGTCCCGATCCCGAGGTTGTCCTGCCGCCGAGAGACACAATAAAGGAAATGTTCAGAAAAGCAGACCCTGCGGTATATGTAAGCGCGTACAAAAATCCGAAAAACGGTGAGCTTGTAATTGTATGCGTGAACGATACCGATAAAAATGTTGATATTCAGGCGGATATTTCCGAAAGCGGAGGTAAAACATTTAAAGCTTTCAGAACATCGGAGGACGAAAACTTACAGGCGCTTCACGAGCTGTCGGCAAAGGAGGGCAAGCTTGAAATTGCTCTGAGACCGAAAAGCGTGACGACATATATAACAAAGGAGGATTAATATGAAAAGAATAATCTCTGTTATTTGCATTTTGGCAATGCTGACGGCATTTTGCCCGGTGTTTGCCGCGGTGGAAACGGTTGAAAACTTTACCGATAATTTAGTCGGAACAAAGGAAACTTTTTTGACAGAGGGCAGTGAGGGCTATATTCCGCAAAGATTTACAAAGGCTGCCAACTCGCTGGATTTTGAGGATTACAAGGGCAACATGGGCAATGTAATTCACCGCGCCGGAGGCTGGTATAACGAAAGCGCGTATATCACATACCGCGTTCGCCCCGGGAGCAAGGTGGTTGTATGTGCATATGACAATGTTGACGATTATGACATCAGCTTTCGCTATTCAAAAAGCGGAGCTGGCGGCGATTATATAGCTGCAAAAAAGAAGTCCTTGGAGGATTACAAATCCCCGCAAAGAGATAATCCGAATCAATACAATGTTTTTGCGGCGTTTGAGTATACTCTGAACATGCCGCAGGGCGCAAACTTCCTGACAATATATTTGCCGGATGCAGCAACCGAGGACGCACCTACAACTCCTCTTTATTCAAATTGGAGCATAGGAATTGTAAGCGTGTCCATGCAGGACGCGGACACGGTTAATGAAGAGCTTCCGACCGTGAATATTAATTGGAACGATGTTCATCAGCTGATTGAGGGCTTCGGGGGAGCACTGCAGCAGGACGGAACACATCAGATTCAGCGTTATCCCGAGCTTTTGAACTTTTTGTATGACCCTGTGGACGGATTGGGATTTTCTATAGTCAGAACAGTCGTTCCCACAGAGCCGAGAACGGACGGAGAAGGCCCGTTAAAGGAAGAGGGGAAAGAGTGTGATTTTACAGCTGACGGAGCACAGGTTTGGGCAATGCAGGAAATTAAAAAGCTAAATCCCGATGTTACGGTTATGGCATGCTCATGGACTCCGATGTTATATATGAAGGACAACAAGCAGTTGTCGGGCGGCAAGCTTTTGCCGGAATATTATCAGGAATATGCCGAATTTTTTGCGGATTACATTGAGGGCTATGAAAGAGAACACGGAGTAAAGATTGATATTATTTCTCCGCAGAATGAGCCGGAATCCGCTCCGGGATGGGGATCCTGTATCTGGACGGGAGAGGATTTTCATAAATTCTTAAAGGAAAATCTTATTCCGGAATTTGAAAAAAGAGGAATAGATACCGAAATAATGATAGGAGATTTCGCAAACTTCCGTTTCCCGAAAGAGAATTTCCCGTATCTTGACGATGAGGAAACACGTGATAAGGTCGATTTGATTTCCGGTCACTCATATTGGGGAATTTGTGACAGATTTCCGTACGGAAAAGAGCTTGGAAAGAGAATTTGGCAGACCGAAACAAGTGATACCAACACTCCGGATAATCCTACAATGGAATATGGAATAAGCTGGGCGGAGCAGGTACATGTGCTTTTGACCAGACCGGAGGTAAACGCATTTTTGTATTGGTATCTTGCTCACGCATACGGAAACTGCGAAGCGCTTATCACAACAAAAAATGACGGATATGTTATAAACAAGCGCTGCTGGGTATTCGGCAATTACAGTAAATTCATAAGACCGGGCTACTATCGCATAGGTGCGGACGAAAGCCCGATAGCGGACGCTTTTATCAGTGCATATAAAGATGAAAAAAGCGGAAAATGTGTCGCTGTCTGCATAAACGACAGCACCGAGGAAATGACCTTTAACTATAAGCTTAACGGATTTACCGCCGAGAGCGTGACCGGCTATAGGACATCCGGAGATGAAAATCTTGTTCCGCTTACACCGAAAAATGTAACCGGCGATACAGCAGAGCTTACATTGGCTCCGAGAAGTGTAACAAGCTTTGTATTTGACGGATGCGCATCGGAAATTGCCTCGGGTACAATCGAAGCCGAAACAGGCACTCAAAAGCTTGGCAATGCGCAGAATGCGGCAAATAATAATTTCAGCGGAAAACTGGGTGTTAAAAATATCAGCGCAAAGGATAACGGCGTTGTATTCGGTCATACGGCGGCGGCAAGCTCCGCAAGCGTGAGATATGCTTCGCTCGGAGCAACCGGCGTGCAATATGATTTGTATGTAAACGACAATTTTGTTAGAACAATTGATTTTCCGTCTACACTTACTGCGGGAAAAGCGGCAGGAGATGTGTATTTTGAAGCGGACATACCGGAAAATTCAAGCGTAAAGCTTGTTTCAAAGGTAAATTCCGACGGAATATTTATAGACAGTCTGACGCTGAATCCGTCTCAAAGCAATTTGTCGTTAATACCGATTGCCGCACAGGCTAAGGATTTTTCGTGGGCGGAGTATTATATAACGGCGGTTGCCGACAGCGGGGTTATGGATATTTCAACCGAGGATGCCGGCAGCGTTATTACCCGCGGAGAATATGTAAAAGTTTTGATAAATCTTTTGAATTTGAAATCCGAATGGGATATGAATTTCTTTGATGTTTATGATACGACAGATTATAATAATCAGGTCGGAATTGCAAAAGCACTTGGCGTTGTGCCTTCAAATGATGAAAATATGTTCTTCCCGAACGATTTTATTACCCGTGAGGATATGCTCATATTCACGGCAAATGCTTTGAAGCAAAGAGGATATGTAAACAAGGGCGGAGTCGATACAAGCGTATTTTCCGATTGGGACAGCCTTTCGGAGGACGGAAAGGAAGCGGCGCTTCTGCTTATATCAAACGGAATTATTTCCGGAAACGGCGGCAGCATAGACCCGCACGGATATACCTATTATGCGGCTGCGGCTGTTGTAATCAATGCTTTGATGTAGCGGAGAATTGGAGGAAAATAATATGAAAAAAATTATATTACCCGTTCTTTTGGCTTTGTGCTCCGTACCCTCTGTTTATGCCGCAGAGCGGATTGAAAAGCTTGACACATTGTCGGCGGTTGTTGAAAAAAGCACCAATATATCACTTTTTTCGAATAACGACGGTAATTTCAGGGGCGACCGCGGCAGACTGGGCAAGCGCGATTCAAAGCAAGGCTATGCGGTTTTTAAAACTGACGGAGCAAAAGAAATTAAAACAACGGTTTATTCGGATAAAACAGTTGACGATACAATAATAAAATTTTATGTGTCCGAGGATAACCAGAATTATTCTGAAATGAAAATGTACAGAAGCTATAACGGCAGCTCTAAGGTTGGCTATCAGGGGTATGACCTGGTAATAAAGGATATTCCCGAAAATATGAATTATGTAAAAATCGGGCTGGAGAGCGTAAAAGAATACAACAGCTTGCCGCAGATAAGCGAAATTGCTTTTTCGGACGAGTCGGGAGTATATAATGCCGAGGGGCTTTTGTTAGAGGAGGAATTTGCCGACAAAAGCCTGATGTACGATATGGGCGCGAATTTCCGCTTTGAGGGCGGAAATTCCGCAGCAACATTGTTTGACGAAACAAGACTTTTGAGAGTGTATGACATAACAAGTGCGGTAAAGTATAAAATAAAAGCCCCTCTTAATCTCAAGCTTACCTATTTTGTTATGGACGGAAAGGGCGATGTGCAGATATTTGCGTCAAGCTATGACGGCGGATATAAAAAAGTACCGGTTAAAAAGACATTTCCGGAGCATACTGCCGGTAACTGGGCGGTTGTTTATCTTACGGCGGAGGAGTTCCCTGACGGGACGGAATTTATTCAGCTTGTCTGCCCAGTAAACGACCATGCTCCGTGGCCGCCTATGCTGGGAAGAATGGAGGTGCGATATTGAAAAGGTTATTATTTTTGCTGATATTTATACTTTCGGTATCGAGCGCGGCATTTGCCGCCGACCCTGTCATAACCGATGAATGTGCAAATTGGGATAATGTTTTCGAGCATAGCGAATATTGGACGGTTAAGGAAAACGCTTTCGGAGACACATACGTTTTCGGAAGGCAGAGAGCGGCAATGACGACCTCAGTGCCCCAGTATATCACATACTATAATGAAAATTTCAAGAGTATAAAAATTCTTTACTGGTACAACAGTACGGCGGCAAAAAACGGAATAACGCTTTTTGTAAGTGACGATAACCTAAATTGGAGTGAAATTACTCCCGAAAGAACAGAATGTACAAACGGAAGCTATACGGGTATGTGGCTTTATGCCGATATGACAGGCAAAAAATATATAAAGCTGCAGATACCTAAAAATGTCGGGTTTACGGCGTGCGGCATAGGAGAGGTACAGCTTGAAGCTTTGGGCGAGTGCGATAATTATGTTGATGATTTGTCGATAGGCGAGAGCTTTAAGGATGCCGGGCATCCGCAGCGCGAGAGCCTGGGTGCAAAGGTTGTAAACCAGAGCAGCAGCTTCACCGCTCAGACAGGAGATTCGAATGTTGTTGCCGGATATGACAATGCGGTAAAGGATGCGGAAATTGTTTTTCGTACCGAACAGAACAAGGAAATGATAATAACTGCGTATTTATGCGAGGGCGATTTATCGGAAAACACATTTAAAATAGAATATTCAGTGGACAGAATTTCGTGGACGGAGGGAAGCTTCACGTCAAATGACGCTCCGAATGCCAAAAATGCTACCGGAGAGTCATATTACAAGTCAGTTATTAAATCGAAAACGCCGCCGGGTGCAAAATACATGAAGCTGACATGGATAAATTCCTTTTGGAACAAGCTTGTGGGCGAAGTGGAAATGCGGGATGTAAAAACGGCGCAATATGATGATTTTTCCGATTTGAAAAATATGATAGGCAAAAGCTTTTACGTCACGAATACGACCGAGAACAATAAAAATGTTATGCGCAGAAAAAAATATTTTTCTGCCGAAAATGAATTTTCAAAAGATTCCGAAATCGTAAACAAGTACGGCGAATATAACGAAAAGCAGTATGTTGAATATGCTGTGGACGAAAGCGTCGGGCGGAATTTAATGGCTCACATACTCTATAACGAAAGCAGATACGGCGCGTATCCGTTTAAGTTTTATTATCGTACCGAGGCGGGAGGAGAAAAATATACGCTTGAAGCCACACAGCAAAACGATACGGCTGTCGGCGAATACGGAGCTTCGGCATGCGTGGAGGGTATTCCGGCAAATGCCGTAAGCGTTGTTATAGAGTGGCCGGACGTAAATAATGAATTTATTTATTTAAGCGGCATTGAATTTTATGACAATGATGAAGCGGTTGAGATAACGAAGCTTAAATATTACAGTGACAGAACAAAAATCACCCAAACTCCCGAGGCATATGGGGGAAAAACCACCGTGACGGGAGTTATCAGTAATCCGTATTACGGAAAAACCTTAAATATACGCATGATTGCGGCTTTGTACGACAGTGACGGACGCATGATAAGCGCAAAATCCAAGCTGCTGCCCGGCGGAGTTTCGCCGAGGTCGAAAAAAACCTTCAGCATGGAGGTTGACGATAAGTACGGAATTGCCAAAAAGCTCGGAGTATTTTTGTGGAACGGGATGACGCCTGTTTGCAGCAAGCTGACGGATGTCACTTATAAGCCGGAGGAATTTCCCGAAATAAGCGGAGAATTCACGGATGATTTTTCCGATTTTTCAAAAATGTACTCCTATCCTCAGGCTATGAGAATAGAAAAAAGAGAGGATATAACGGACGAAGAGGCTCTTGAAAAAGATGTTGGTGCGTTTGGAGACGCACTCCACAGACTGATGAGAATGTGGAGATTACCTCAATCGATAAAATACAATGTTGAAAATGCGAAAAGCGTTCGGGTTGAAGCGTTTCTTCTTGATAAAGAAGGAAATATAGAAATTTACGCAAGCAGCTTTGATGCGGATTATATCAAGCTGAATGTTTCGCAGGACGGGCCCACGGTATCAAATCGCAGCTGGTATAAGGTTGTATATTCGGCGGATAATCTGCCGGAGAATACCGATTTTATAAAAATAGTGATTGACAGCGATGACGGAGGTGCATGGACTCCCGCACTGTCGAAGGTTACAATAAGTTATTAATTTTTTCGGATAACCGAAAAATTAATATATACTATACCCTTACAACAGCCAATGGAAGTGAGAGTTCCTTTCGTTGGCGGCGCAGGCGGAAAAATATTAAACGCCGCTTTTATTTTAAAGCGAGCCCTATATCGAGAATATTTTACACTTTGCGCCGAATGGACGTTCTGCATGCTGCGAAGCGTCCGAAAGAGCATACCGCGTTCCGAAGCTGCAATAAATTACAAAGGGGTACTCCTTTGTACGATATGTATTACATATCGTACAAAAATTCCGACAGATACCCGCATGTGAAAATGTTTGCTTCGGAAGACGGTGCATCAGGTGAACACATAATAAAAACAACAGAGCAGGACTGCTCAAATCTATAAGAAGGAGAGATAAGAAATGAAAAAATTACTGGCATTATTACTTTCCGCGGCAATGACAGTGTCGCTTGCCGCATTCCCTGCATCGGCACAAGAGCTTGATTATGTTGATGAATTTACCGATAATCTTAACGTGGCGGCTAATGATTTTCTCAATACGGAAAATGAAAACTATATTTCGCAGCGTACGGGAATTTCACAGTTTATTGAACAAGAGGCTATGGGCGGTACAATAGTTAATGCGTATCATCGTCCGGGCGGTAATCTTGATAAGGAGTCATACATTACATATCGAGTAAATCCGGGTTATGTATTGACTGTTGACGCTTATAACGCATCCGGATCACAATTGTCTGTATTGACCGCAAATTCACTTGAATCGGATTGGACAGATACCGGTGTAAGCGGCAGAAAATGCGAAAATTTGACCGACAGAAACGGCAATCCTTATGCGCATGAGTATTATCAGATTACCGTTCCCGATGGTATGTTCTATGCAAAAATAGCTATTCCGAGATGTGATAACGGAGAATTCGGCTCATGGCAGCTCGGAATAAGAAGCGTTTCGATGAAAGAAAAAGCAGGCTTTACAGATGACCTTTCGGGAGGTAGCGGTGCTGTTACCGCGGAAGCTTTTCTTACTTCGGAGCATCCCGAGCGCTACAGCATAGATACCGGAAACGGCGGTTTTGAAGCATATCCTTTATATATCGGAAGAGCGTACGGAGGTCACGGCGGTTCTGTCGGAGTTTACTACAGAGTTATTCCGGGAATGATATTAAAAGTAAGAGGATATAACGGACATGTAAAGGATATTCAGTTCACATTCGGCGGCTCGGCAGATGCGGCAAGCTGGCAGGATATTTCGGCACAAAAATACTGGACTGAGGGCAGTATATACGATTATTATATAACCGTACCGGAAAATGTTAATTTTATTGCGGTAAATCTCCCGTCAACATATACAGACGGCACAAGTATAGAAGCAGGTGACAGATGGCAATGGGGTGTAATGAGTGTGTCACTGAGCGATGAAGGATATACTCCCGCTCCCGCAGAGTTCAGAGATGAACTGGACACGGATATTAACAATAACGGCTACAGCAACTTCACTGACAGCACAAAAGAAGGTTATGTCGCGAACAGACGCGGAGTCGGTGGTGCGATTGAGTACAGCCCGAGAGGAGGAACTACGGGAAACGTTTACCAGAGACCGGGAGGCTATTGGGAGGCTGAAGCATATATAACATATGAAGTTACTCCCGGAAAGCTTGCTGTAATCGAATATTTCGGTGAGAATTTCTTGCCGGGAGATGTTATAAAAGTGAGAGTCTCTTCCAACGGAAAAGAATGGACGGAAATAGGAGGAAATAAGGTTGAGGGCAGCGACAGATGGTACAAGTATATTACGCTTCCCGAAAACGCATATTACATGAAGGTGAGCTTGCCCTATTATGGAGACTACTCGACAGAGGATTGGGAGGAGTTCAAAAAAGGTCAATGGAATGTAGCTATCATGGCTGTAGAGGTAAGAGGAATTGAATTTGAAGATACTCTCGATACACCGGTTGCTTCTTTCCTTGACAAAACGGCAGCGGGATATGTCTCGCAGAGAGTTGCAATTGACGCAAGTCTGATAACTAAAGAGGAGGGCTTGTGGGGTTACGGTCATTGCTACGGCTGGAAAGATAACAGGCCGACAATAACCTACAGCGTTTACCCGGGCTACACCTTCGGCGTTACAGCATATAATTTTAAAACAAATGTCAACGGCGATAATCAGGCGTATGAAAAGGCTCCGGCAATAGAATTTTACGTAGACGGAAAATGGACAGCCGAAGAGCCTTATGTGAAGAATTTGGAGGACGTTGCCAGCGGAAACAATACCTATGCGTTCAATAAATATTTAGCTGAGGTTCCCGCGGGAGCATATCAGGCAAGAGTAGTTATTCCTGCAATGGATACCGATGGTGATAACTGGAAATTCGGAATAGATACCGTTGCGCTTAACACCGAAGATTTCCCGCATGCAAGATATACGTGTACCAAGATCGTATCTGTTGAAGAAGGAGCATTTATTGTCAGCGGTGACATTACCAAAAAATCCGGTGATGCGGAAACCGTTACGGTATATTTTGCAGGCTATGACGCACAAGGCAAGCTTCTCGGCGTTGATATGAGCGAGGCTCAGGAAATGACGGCAGGCGGATCACTGTTAAGTTATTATCTGATGCTTGATGAGGGAGCTGCTTCTTATAAGATGTTTGTTTGGAACAGTGACGGAAATCCGGTATTGAATGCAATTCCGGTAACTACGACAGCTGAGTAAAATTTAATAAACAACCGATGGAAGATTTTCTTCCATTGGTTGTTGCAAGGGTATAGCGACAAAAAAGGTATACGATAATGAAAGGACTGGTCAAATGAAAAAAATAATAGCGCTTTTGCTTGCGGCGGCAATGCTTGTTCCGAGCGCGGCTGCTGCAAAGGAAAGCCCGGAGGATGTATCGGAAAGATTATACAAACTGTATCTTATCGAGAATATGCCGGAAACAACGGAAAAAGAATTAACAAGAGCGGAAGCCGTGGGATATTTTCTATCTTTTTCGGGACTTGAAGCCGGCAAGGACACAGGCTCATATTCATTCAGCGATGTTGACAGAAAAAACTCAGCTGCGGCGGCTATTGAGCAGGCATATATGAACGGCTTGGTAAACGGATATGATGACAACACTTTTCATCCCGACGATAATTTGACGGTTGCTCAGGCGGCGGTTGTATTTACAAATATTCTCGGATATAAAAAGACGGCGAATACAAGCGACTATCCGTACGGAGCAATGCAGACAGCAAGTGAAATCGGATTGACAAAGGATATGAGCGTAAATCCAAATGAGGATATAACGCTCGGAGAATTTTTCAAAATGATGGATAACGCAAAGGATACTCCTCCTTTAAGGCTTGATTTGTCCAATCCCGAAAAGGGCGAGTATGTAGTCGACTCGGATAAGAGCCTGCTTTCGCAAAAACATAAAATATATTATGATGAGGGAATAATTACGGCTAATGAAGATACCTCGTTGACAGAAGCCTCCGGCAGAGAAAATTCGGTTGTAATAAACGGAATTAATTACGAGCTAAGCGAAAGATGTACTTCGGAAAAAGACATGCTCGGCTGCAATGTGGAGTTTTATTACTACGAAAACCGCGGCGACAGGGTTTTGCTTTGGGCAAATCCGACTTCAAAAAATACAATTCTCGAAATTGACGCGGAAAATATCACCAATTATAACAACAAAACATATTACTATGTGAAGGATAAGGACTCGGGAAGAGAGTACAGAGCGAGGGTTTCGGAATATGCCGACGTTATTTACAACGGCGTTGTTGATTTGCACCCGGATATATTCTTATCGGGTGAAAACAGATATATTCCGAACGAGGGAAGCGTCAGACTTATAGACAACGACGGAGACGGAAAATACGATGTTATAATTATCGAGAGTTATAAAACGATTTATACGGGCAGCGTATTTACCGATAATTATACAATAAGAGATAAATATACCGATACGGAATATTCGTTTGAGGAAGACGGCAATAAGAAAATCGAATATTACAAAGACGGAAAAAAAGCTGCATTTTCCGATATAGCTCCGGGCAATATTCTTTCGTATACCGAGAGCAAAACGGAAAATGAAACCGTACTTATAAGAGTATACATATCGGACAAAACCGTTGAGGGTACTGTTTCGGAAAAATATACCGAGGACGGAGCGGACTATATTGTAATAGACGGAACAGAATATAAGCTGACAAGCTACGCAAAAACAAATGCAAAAATCAGCGTAAGAGATTCGGGAACGTTTTATCTTGACTACAAGGGAAATGTTGCCGCATGCAAAGCAATTTTCAAAACCGGACTGCAATACGGATATTTGATGAAAGCATATATAACAGACGGCGATGAGGAAAGAGTTACTCTTAAAATTCTGACGACCGAAGGAAAAATCCTTTTCTTCGACATGACGGAAAAATCACGCCTTAACGGTGAAAAAAGAACAAATGAGGATATTATCGACGCTCTTAAATACGGAGTGCATAAAACAACTCCTTACGCAAAGGTTGTAGGTCAGCCGATTAAATATGCTACAAACATATACGGAGAAATCACAAAGTTAATTACCAACATAAATACTCCGGGAGGCGCGGCAGAGGTTTTAAAGGAAAGAATAGTACCTTATGATTTGGACGATGAGGGAAAGACTTATTATCCCGGAGGCAGAAATATAGGTATGAAATACGGCGCTTCGGAGGACGCTGTTGTATTCAGAGTGCCGGACATTAATTCACAGCTTGCGGGAAAATGCTCGGACGAGGATTTTTCGGTTGAAGATATTACAACATACGCACATCAAAACGGCATGCGGTTTAACGGCTTTGACGCGGACGAAATGAGCTGTTGTTCATTGCTTTTGAGAATTGACATGCTCGGCTCGGACACTATAGACGCGAAAACCGACAGTTATGCTATGGTGAACAGTGTGTCTAACGTATATGATGAACAAAAGGACGAAAATGTTACCAGATTGAATGTTCTTCGCGCAGGGGCTTCGGTAAATCTCGATATAAACGATAAAGTATCGATAATCGGTGCGTCTTCTGCGGGAGAGATAAAAAAAGGCAGCGTTGTTCAGTACAGTCTGCTTGATAACGGAAATGTGGGATGTTTAAAAATTGTAACAACGCCCGACAGCTTTCCCCCTTCCGACACATATGACGAGAACAGAACAAGAGAAAACGTATATGTGAGAGGTCAGGTTCAGAAGAAGAACAGCAGTTCCATGATTATTTCGTATGAAAAAAGCGGAACGGATTATGTTCACAGCTATCCGGCAAGCAGCAACAAAATGTGGTTTGTTTCGGTAACATCGGCACCGGTATATATCTTTGACAAATCAACCGGAAAGGTTAAAGTTACAAATAACATTTCGGAAATAAAAGATTACGAGCATTACGGAGACGGTGCATCGCTTGTGATGGTTAATCTTACATATATGAATGTAATCAGCATATTTGCATACAACGAATAGGAGGCTTGAGCAAAGTGAAAAAAATTATTACAGCCGCTTTAATACTGGCATTTTGCATTCAAAATGCGTCTGCCATGGAAAATCTAAAAGCAAATTATGATACCGGCACGGATATTGTTACGGTTTCGGGAACAGACGAGGCGGGCAAAAGTATAATGATTGTCGTACCCGGCAAGGACGAGCAAGGCAGAACGCTGCTGCTTGAAGACATAACCGAAGCGGGGAGCATATTCAATAAAATTAAAATTTTCGGCGAAACAAAAACCGATGAAGACGGAAATTTTGTAAAGACCTTCAGAATGAATCCGCAGTCGGATAACGGAACATATACGGTTTATATCGGAGCGAATGCGTTGGAAGATGCCGAGAGCGTAACATTTTCGTATACAAATCCGGCAACCGTTGCGGGCTATACAGCGGAGATAAATTCCGCCGATAAAGATACCGTCGGCGGTAAAATTGAAGCTTATGCCGATGCGCTGCAGCTTGATTTGACAAACTGGAATTTGCAGGGAGAAAAAAAGAGCGAGACCGCAAGACTTTTTGCAGAGGTAATAAGACCGACAGCGGGATACAAGCTGGCAGGTGAAATCCAAAAGGGAATAGAGCAGGCGATAGCCTTGGAAAAACTCAACAGCTGTGCGGATGCGACATCTGTGAAAACCGAGCTTGAAGCATATGCGGAGCTGCTAAATATTGATTTGAGTGTTTACAAAAATGTCGGAAACGAGCAGACGAAAGAGAATAAGCAGAATAAAATATGTGAAGAAGTATTAACTGTTCTGCCCGTAAGCGATTTGGCGGCATTTTCCGAAAAACTCGGCGAAATTGCATTTACTGCCGATATAACCGCGCCGGAGGACTGGGCGACACTTCAAAGCATGATGACAGCCACCTATAAGGACAGGCTTAAAAATATTACCGCGTGGTCAAAGTATGAGCTTTTGACAGATAAAGCGGCAGTATTCAAAGAGATTTACAAAACCTCTTTTGCAAGCGTTCTTGAAGCAGAGACATTATTTAATGCAAAAGCGGAAGCAAAATATCTGCTGCAAAACTCTTCATCCGGCACAGGCTCCGGCTCGGGCGGCGGAGGCTCGTCGGGCGGAGGAAGTACGAACAAAACAAATAATGTGACCATAAATATTCCCAAGCCGACCGAAGAAATCAAGCCGTCGGAGGTAAAAGACCTTTTCGATGATATTAATGACGCTTCGTGGGCAAAATCGGATATTGAAAAGCTTGCAAGAAAGAAAGTAATTTCCGGTGACGGAACGGGAAATGTTTATCCGAACAGAACGGTTACAAGAGAAGAATTTATCACAATGGTGGTAAAGGCATTCGGATTTAATCCGGGTGATGCGGAGCTTAAATTTACGGATGTGCAAAGCGGAGCATGGTACGAGGGCTTTGTAAAAACGGCTTTTGAGTCGGGACTTATAAGCGGTATTTCGGAGGATAAATTCGGAATAGGCGAGGAGATTACAAGACAGGATATGGCGGTAATACTGGCACGTACCGCGGAAAAGCTCGGCATACAAATGACAGCGGGAGAGGAAAGCTTCAGCGATATGAGCTCTGCCGCGGATTATGCAAAGGACGCAATACTTCGTATGAGGGAAAGCGGAGTTATAACCGGTATGTCGGACGGCAGCTTCCGCCCGGAGGAAAAAGCGACACGTGCACAGACTGCTGTAATGATTAACCGCCTTTTGGGCAAAATGTAAGGAGGGTAACGATATGAAAAAAATAATTGCGGCATTGCTTTCGGCAATAATCGCCTCTGCGTCCGTTTCGGTATTTGCTGCGGAGGGAAATGTAATAACGGACGATTGCTCCGACCTTTCGGCAGTATATGAACGAAGCGAATATTGGGAGGTGGCAAAGGACGATGCTGTTGCCGAGACAATCGGGGATTCGGCTCGATATAAAAAAACCAACGCGGCAAATAACGTAGATGACGCACAGTATTTGACTTATTACAAGGGAAGTATAAAAGCCGCCGAGGTGACATTTTATCACACCACCGCAAAGGCAAAGGAATTTTTGAAAATAAAATACTCCTCCGATAATAAAAGCTGGACGGAAGCAAATATAACCTTGGGCGATTCGGTAAAGCACGGAAGCTGGCTTTCCACAGCCGTATCGGCAAAGGATTTTCCGACAGGAACAAAATATGTCAGGATAGAAATTGAAAAGTCGAACTTTACAAGAGGAACAGCCTGCGGTATAGGCGAGGTTAAGCTTATCGAGGGAGCAAGTCTTAAAAATAATACTCCGATAAGCGAGCCGGGAGAAAATTCGGCTGTCACAGACCCCTGCAGAAATTTTGATTTGCTTTTTGACAAAAGTGCAAACTGGGCAGCTGTCGATTCTGTCGCGGATAATTATGCGGGAGATGTCGGACAATTTGTAAGAACATCGTCTTTCAAACAAGTAGGAGAGTATCTGACCTACAAAATACCGGGAATGATTTCGGCAGATTTTGATTTGTTTTATATAGATGGCGTAACCGATGTGGAAAACAAGCTTACGGCAGAGGTCAGCAATAATAATTCCGATTGGACAAAGGTGCCGATTACCGCAGCTTATGATTCTCCGTTTTCTCATTTGAGCAACTGGTACGGTCAGAAATATATCATCGGAATACCGGCAGGGGGTGCGGAATATGTAAGAATTACCGTAGGAGATTTCGGAGCGACCGAATGGGTTATACAATTCACCGAATTCAGATTTGAATCAAGACCTTATTACGATAAGGCTGTCGGCGATGTATCTGTCGCGGACGGTAAAATCAAGGCGGCATATGACATTCCGATTAATTTTTCGGTTTATGACAGCCTTACAATGTTCATCGTGCAGTATGATGAAAATGAAGTAATAACCGATATATGTCAATATAAATTTACTCCCGGCAGTCAAAATGCGCATATGGAGGCGGAAGCGGAGCTGAATGCGCAAACGAAAAATGTATGTGTGTATTTTTGGAACTCTCTGAACGGTATGCACAAAATTGCAAATATGCAAAGTATAAAAATTTCTTGATTACTGAGAAATTAGGTGGTATAATATTTGCATGCAGCTATGCACATGCTGTGCATAGCTGCATACATAATATCCATTATTTAGTGTGCGGAGAGTAATAATATGATAATAGCGATTTACCTTGTTTTAATTTTTTTGATATTTATATTTATAAAGGCGTACAAGCAAAAGATAACATGGTGTTTTTCCTGTTATCTTTTTGGTGTTTTACTGCTTTTAACGGCGACGGTTTTGTACATGGCAAAGTTTTCGTACTATAATTTTCCGCTTAGTATAGATTATTCCATATATTTGTGGATAAGTAAAATCAAAATAAGAATTTCGAGCATATCGAGAATATATAATTTCGGAATTTCCATGATTATTTTCGTTCCGTGTATGCTTTATCATATTTTGGGAGAAAAAAATTATTTGAGGGATATACTGCTTTTTGCTTCGCCGATGTTTTACTTTTTCTATAACGATTATAATACTACGGAAAGCTTATATCTTATGTCATATTCGCCGTCCGCCCCGTCCTGGCTTTCGGCTGCGGTTGAGGCAGGAAAGATATTTTGTATTCTTCTGATTTTTGGAAGTATGATTTTGTCGATAATATGCTTTGGAGTGAGGATAAAGAGAGCAAAGCATTTTTACGCAAAAAGAGAAAATACCGTTTGTCTTATCTGCATGGTGCTGCTGGATTTATTTGTGCTTATATTTTTTATGCACGGAAGCTTCCGTGGATTGAATCCGTATTATATTTCGCTTTTAAAGTATCCGAGCTACGGACTGGAATGGGATTTGTTTTTGTTTCCGGTATCGCTTATGCTTTCGCTGATTATTATTCTGGCGGTACTGACATATTTTCAGCCGTTTTCGCAGCTTGTAATTTTCAGAAAAAAGAATATTTACCGAAATAATAAAAAGCTTAACAAAAGTACACGCTTGATATTTCATACATACAAAAATTCGTTTGTGGCGATTGCAAAGCTGGCGGAAATTGCAGAGCAGATGCCCGAGACGGAGCATGCCATGACGGTGGAAATTCTGGGAAAAATAAAAGAATCGGCGCAGTATTCGGTGAATAATATATCGGGAATAATAGACTCCCTCGGCGATATAAAAATGACTGTGGAGAACATATCCGCGACACAGTGCATACAGCATGCAATAAAGCAGGCGGCGGTTCCGGAGTATATACAAATTGAGTATGACCGAAAATGCGGAGATGTGGTATTTCCGGCATCGGAAAATCATATTGTTGCAATGCTGGAGAATGTTATTACAAATGCGGTTGAAGCTATTAACATAAGTGAAACCGAAAACGGAAAGATAACAGTTAAGCTTGATTGTGACGAACAGTATATTTATATTGAAATAGCGGACAACGGCCCCGGAATAAAGCATGCTGATTTGAAAAATATCTTTAAGCCTTTATTTTCCGGGAAATCAGGGTCGAAAAATTTCGGTCTGGGACTTACTTATGTCGAAAAAGTTATAAAAGCTCATTACGGATATATAAATGTTTCAAGTAAGCTTGGGGAAGGAACGGTTTTTCAAATTCTTCTTCCGAAAGAAAAGAAAGGGGACAAGGAATATGACAAAAATCAGAGTTATAATGTGTGACGACGAAAAAAGTATCTGCGATTATTATATGTACGCCTTTAAATTAACCGAGGATATAGAGTTTTTGGGCAGTGCAAATAACAAGCATGACAGCAGGGAGCTTATAAAAAACACTCCTGCCGATATTGTGCTTTTGGATATTCAAATGGATACTGCGGAGACCGGCTTGGAGCTTATTCCGTATGTCAGAGAATATCAGCCGGACGCAAAAATTATAATGATGACCGTTCATGAAGAAACGGAGTATATATTCAGAGCCTTTCAGGACGGAATAAGCGATTATTTTGTAAAAACACTTCCTACGGAAGAGCTTATACGCTCGATAAGGGCGGCTTATGAAAATAATTTGATTTTAAGACCTGCGATAGCTCAGAAAATAATAGAGCAGGGGCAGATTATCGCCGAGAAACAGAAAAAGCTTGAAGAAGAGCATATAGAAGTGAAAAACAATCAAAAATCGCTTCTTTACATTCTTAATCTGATGACAAAATTGTCAACCTCGGAATTTGAAATTCTCAAAGGATTTTATTACGGAAAAACGGCACCGGAAATGGCGAGTGAAAGATATGTTTCGGAATCGACAATAAGAACTCATTCCGGCAGAATATTGAAAAAATTCAATTATGCAAGTATGAAAAAGCTTGTGTCGGATTTAAGAAGAATGAAAGCTTTTTCGATTTTTGACGAATAAGAAAGGAATATTGAAAATGACATTTGAAGAAAGAAAAGAATATGTGTTAAACGAATATAATAAATTGATAAATAAGAAAAATAAACCGTCGCGCTTTTACAACGGAATTTACACGCGCTATGAAAATCCGGTACTGACGCGGGAGCACATTCCGCCGGAATGGAAATATGATTTCGATAAGAATGATAATCCCTTTTTTATGGAGCGCATAGGAGTCAATGCAACATTTAATTCCGGGGCGATTTTATGCGACGGAAAAGTAAAGCTTGCAGTGAGAGTGGAGGGTGCGGACAGAAAATCTTTTTTTGCAATTGCACAAAGCAAAAATCCGACCGAAGGATTTGTTTTTGATAAATATCCGATCAGGCTTCCGAAAGGCGAAAAGGAAGATACGAATGTTTATGATATGAGACTTACAAAGCATGAGGACGGTTATATATACGGATTTTTCTGTGCCGAGTCGAAAGACCGTACGGTAAACGATACTTCATCTGCCGTAGCGGAATGCGGAATTGTGAGAACAAAAGATTTTAAAAGCTGGGAAAGACTGCCGAATTTAAAATCGGAATATCAACAGCGCAATGTTGTACTGCACCCGGAGTTTGTATCGGGAAAATATATGATATATACGCGCCCGTCGGACGGCTTTATAGATGTCGGCTCGGGCGGAGGTATAGGCTGTGCGTACATAAAAGATATAACAAATCCGATAGCGGAGGATGAAGTGATAATTGATAAAAGAGATTATCATACAATCAAAGAGGTTAAAAACGGAGCGGGAGCAACTCCGATAAAAACGGAGGAAGGCTGGCTGCATATTGCCCACGGAGTGCGTAATACCGCGGCGGGCTTGAGATATGTTTTGTATTGCTTTATGACATCTCTTGATGACCCGACAAAGGTTATTTACCGTCCGGGCGGATATTTTCTGGCACCTTTGGGACACGAAAGAGTCGGCGATGTTTCGAATGTGGTTTTTTCAAACGGAACTGTTTGCGATGACAAAGAAAATTTATATATATATTATGCTTCAAGCGATACAAGGCTTCATGTTGCCTCAACAACGCTCAAACAGATGATTGATTATTGCAAAAATACTCCGGAGGACGGACTTGACACTTATTCAAGTGTTGATAAAATTTGTGAGCTTATAGATAAAAATTCAAAATAGCAATTCGGCAGGAACGTGAGTAAAGCGTACCGCAGGCAATTATTTAAGTATACTGCCCGGTACGCTTTTTTTAATTTGTAGGAAATTGCGTAAAACGCAATGACGGAAAATCAAAAATGCTACCTTATTCCTACGCCCGCAGGCGGAGCTTTTATCAAAAGCTTTTTTTACACATGTGTTTTAACTGTTTGAGTTATCGCTTTTATTGAGACGGAATATTCCATTGGCGACATACCGGTGACTTTTTTGAATTGTCTTGAAAAATAATGTATATTCGCATATCCCAAAAGCTCGGCAATTTGCGTTATATT
>CAKSJU010000028.1 GCA_934463455.1 uncultured Clostridia bacterium
TCAAATCAAAGCTGCATTCCAAGCTTTTTACAGACATTTATCATAAATAAAAATCATGCTTTCCTATAGTCATATAATACTCTCTGTTGTTCATTATCCATGTATTGGTTGAAATTATCGGATTGCAAAAATAAAGACTTTCGCCGACATTTTTATCACCGTTTAATGCGCTTTTTGCTGCAATTCGGCTATCTGTTCCCGGCTCGTTATAAATTCTGCCGTTTGCAACCGGTGTAAACTGCACTCCGTATTTTTTATCAAAAATAACATTATAAATATCATCCGGAAATTCATCCGAATCGACCCGGTTTAAAACAACATTGGCAACGCCTTTTTTGCCCGCCATGCTTTCTCCCTCTGCTTCCGCATTTACAATTTTCGAAAGCCACTCCAAATCATCATTTGTATAATTTACGTACTCGCTTTCAACCTCATGACCGTCAAGGGAAATAACAACCGTTTGCATTTCACCTTTCCACGTAACATCGGCGCCAAAGCTTTCGGCAAAAAATCTTATCGGAATCATGGCTCTTGAGTCTATCACTCTTGCCGCAGTGGGAAGCTCCGTTTTTTTACCGTCCGAATAAGCAAAATTATCGCCTATTCCAAACATCACTCTGCCCCCGTCCAGTGTTACGGTTTGGTTTTCTCCGTCCCAGACAACATCGTCACATCCCAGAGCATTAGCCGCCGCTCTTACCGGAACAAGTACCGTTCCGTCGGCATTGACCGGAGAAACATCTGTTTTTATATAATTTCCGTTCACTTCAATATCAATAGGCAAAGCGGCATATGCCTTAGGCAGCATAAGTATAAATGCCGCCGCTGCAATAAGTTTTTTCATATACATACCGTTCCTTTCACATATTAATGGCAAAGGCGGTACAATATCAGTGTGCCGCCTTTTTAGGGTATAGGAAAAACTTCGGAACATCCAAACAAAACCTGACAGTGTCTGACAAAGGAAAGCAATATATGCTTTTTCTGCGTTCCGAACTTTTTTATATCTCCCTTAACATTATAACAAAGAACAGTTGGTATATCAAGCGGTAATATCTCCCTCTTCACTGTTTTTAATGGTTTAACATACACTTGAATTCTGCGGGCGACCACATAGGGCCGCCCCTACAAAAAATACGGATATGACAAAACATATGGGACGATGTGATTAATCGTCCCATACAAAATATACGGTCACTCATTCAAAAACCGAGTCTCCCGCTTATGCTTTTACGCTTTCCCAATCTTTTAAGAAGCGTTCAATTCCTGCGTCGGTAAGAGGATGAGAAATCATGCGGCAAATTACCGCATACGGAATTGTGGCAATATCCGCACCCGCAAGTGCTGCGTCAACAACATCCTCCGGACTTCTGATACTTGCAGCAATAATTTCGGTATCTATTCCATGAATTTGGAATATAGCTGCGATACTTTCGATAAGCTTGTTTCCGTCCGAAGAAATATCGTTCAATCTGCCGACAAAAGGACTTACGTAAGAAGCTCCCGCTCTTGCCGCAAGCAACGCCTGTGACGGGCTGAAAATAAGCGTTACATTTGTGCGTATTCCCTTTTTCGACAAAACAGATACCGCTTTTAATCCCTCGGCGGTCATCGGAATTTTTATAACAATATTTTTATGTATTTTTGAGAGCCCCAAAGCTTCCTCCACCATTTTATCCGCTTCAAGACTTATAACCTCGGCGGAAACAGGGCCGTCAACAATCGAGGTTATTTCCGCAACAACCTCCTTAAAAACTCTTCCCTCTTTTGCAATAAGCGACGGATTTGTTGTTACTCCGCATATTACGCCCATTTCATTTGCTTTTCTGATTTCTTCGATGTTTGCTGTGTCAATAAATAGTTTCATTATATTTCTCTCCTTATTCAAAAATTTCCTGTTCACATTTTGCGCACAGATAATGATAAATCGGCAAGTGCAGCTCCTGCACTTTAAAGGTCTCCGTTTCGGGAGCGTGAATAACCACGTCCGAGATTTTATCCAGTTTATTTTCATTTTTCCCGGTCAAACCGATTACTTTCATTCCGCATGCCTTTGCAACCTTTGCGGCATTTACGACATTTGCTGAATTTCCCGAGGTTGTTATTCCGATAAGTACGTCGCCTTTTTTTGCATAGCCGTATACCTGCTGTGCATAAACCATATCGGGCGCGACATCATTTGCAAAAGCGGAAATAAGTCCCGCATGCGCCGTAAGAGAAACAGCCGGAACAGCACCCTGCAAATTATCTGCCAAATATGTCCCGTCCTCATATTCGGACAGCTTTTCCCTCATCGTATCCGGAATTTTTCTCTTGAGCAAAAAGCCTTTCATAAGCTCGCCCACAATGTGATCACTGTCGGCACAGCTTCCGCCGTTTCCGCATACAAGCAACTTTCCGCCGTTTTTAAAACATTCCAGCAAAATACCCTCCGCTTTTTTTATAGCATCCTCCGCACTTGTAAGCGCGGGATATCTTGCCATTAATTCATTCAGCATATCAATCACCTATCCTTTCATAACATTCCATTAGTTAATTGTAAAATGTAAATTTTACAATTAATAACTGCTTTTGTGGGGAGTATCGGGGGTGCTAACCCCTGATTCGTAATCAAAAATGACGACATGTGCGTCATTTTTGGCTGAAATAAAAAGTTTCAACCTACAATTCGTTAAATCGGATGGAACTTTTTATTTCTACTCAAGCGTTTTAATTGTGAAACTTTAGTTTTACAATTAGCTATAACATTCCATGGCAAGTGCCAGTGCCGCAGCGTCGCCTACATCGTCCCCCAGCTCCGCCGCCGCAATCGTAACAGCCTCACGTGCATGTGAAAGAGCCTCTTCCTCAATCACCTTATACATTGTATTTTCCATAAGCTTTGAGCTTCTTTGATATACGCTTCCTATCACAATTCTGTCCGGATTAATTATATCAATTAGAATTGCCAAACCCCTGCCGAGCATCTCGCCGGTGGTCTCATAAACCTTTAAAGCAGTTTTATCACCCTGCATTGCCGCTTCGGCAACAGATTTTGCCGTCACTGTCTCCAGCTCGGACAAATCCTTACAGTAAAGCGGTTGTTCGCCGCGCTGAATCGCTTCAAGCGCATACATCTTTCCCGAAAGAGCAATTCCGCCTCCGCTTGCAAATCCCTCAAAAGACCCCTGCTTTCCATAGCCGGACGGTCCGAATTTTTCCATTCTGATATGTCCTACCTCGCCCGCATTTCCGTTTGCTCCGTTATACAGCTTGCCGTCTAAGATAAGTCCCGCGCCCATGCCGGTACCAAACGTCAGAAAAATCATATTTCTGCTCCCGCGCCCCGCTCCGAATCGCCATTCGGCAAGAGCGCAGGCATTTGCATCATTGCACAAATAGGCTTTAAGTCCGAGTCTTTTCCGGACTGCTTTTACTATTTCTATCCTGTCCCAGCCGGGAAGATTCGGCGGAGACAGAATGGTTCCCGTTTCGGAATCGAGAGGTCCGCCGCAACTTATTCCTACCGCCGCGCTGTTTCCTTTTATTTTTTCTGCCGCAGAAAAAATATTTTCAAGAGTTTCATTAACATCTGTTGTCGGAAATTTTATTTTTTCAATAACCTGTCCTTTTTCGTTTCCTCTGACTACGGCACATTTTGTTCCGCCTATATCTATACCGAGAAATTCCATGTGCATCCTCCTTATTTTTCCCATTCCATAAAGTCAGTTTCCGTTATTTCATTACCCTTTATCAAAAACGTTTTGACTTCGTTATGCGAAAAACGTGTTTCAAACTCTTTTCCGAGCAAGCAAATACGCACGGAAGTATCTTTATTTTCCGCTTCGTAGCAGCGTAATACAAGCCCGTCACCGTCCTCCGATTTTTTAAGCGATGTCGGGATAATATTGCTTTCCGACAAGGATATTCCGGAAAATTCACACGGCAGCGCACCTTTATGGAACGTTTCCACTATTACGGTCGGCTTATTGTTGAGCTTTTCCGCTTTTACTTCACAATCCGCAAACGATTCGAACGGGAAAAGCGAGTATTCAAAGCGGTGCACGCCCTGCTCCATATATTCGCAAAATTCATCCCTATTACCGAAATGGTCGGCATATATCGCACCTCTTAAAATCGTAAGTGTTAGCACGTTTTTATCGGCGTCAAAGCTGTATTTTGATGAATTTGCCATTCCCAGTCCCACGTCCTCGCCGCACATTGCAATCCAATCTCCACACGGCTGTTCGCTTCCGTCGGTAGGTCTTTCAATATAGCCGAAAGGAATTTTTGCAAATGCTTTGGTATTTGCGGTATTAACCGGCACACTGAATTTAAGCATTTTATGCTTTTCATGAAAATCTATTTTTGCGCTTACTCTGACTTCTTTGCTTTCTGCTTCGATTGTATAGTCTCTTATTACCGTTGTATCAAAAAGCTTCATTTCACTTCTCATCGTTGCTCTTACCGGGCCGTTTTCAATCAGTTTTACGCTCCCTTTTTCAAACACACCGACAATATTTTTAAATTCTTTAATGTCATGTGCCCAAGTGTCGCAATGAGTTTCATCGGCAAAAATTGTCTTTGTTTTATCCGAAAGCAATTCCTTTTCGCACGCTTTATCAAATACCGAAACCAGCTCTCCGCTTTCTTTGTCAAAGCTTATTTTAATCAAAGCATTTTCTATAGAGCTGTCGGAACAGATAAACGGATTTTCCTCAGGCTGTTTTTTAGTGCTGTCAAAATACATTCTGTAAACAGAATATCCCATTGCCGGAATTTCCGCCGTAAATGCCTTGCAATATTTATTATTCGAGTTTGTTTTCGAATCTCTGACAGTTTGAATCGGAATTATATTTCCGTCGTTATCGGTCATATATTCCGGCATTTCTCTTACCTGCACACATGTCTTTACCGGTCTTGCAAGAGGATTGAATACCACAACCGGAGTACCGATATTTTCCTCGCAATGCCATGCTGCAACGGGATCACCGGTCGGCTTATACGGTTTTAATTCCTTGCCGTCCATAGTATCTATGCTCCACGAAATTTGCTGGAGTGCAAAATTTGTATTTCTTTCGGCTATTGCCATTGCTTCTGAATGAAGGTAACCCGCGTCGGTATATGCTTCGCGAATTGAACATCCGCCCAAAATATCATGGAATTGGTTGAACATTATATCTTTCCACGCTCTTGAAAGCTCCTCTTTCGGATACTCTGTTCCGACAAGATATTCCGAAATCACAGAGTACAACTCGGTCGAAAGAACAGAGTTTTCCGACTTTCTGTTCCCCTCTTTTATGCTGCTGCACGCACTGTAGCAGCCTTTTGCATGAAACTGCAAATCGTCCTTTACAACCGGCAGCTTTTCACCCTTTACCGCTTCAAAATATTCATTCGGAGTTGAATATACATATTCTTCGCCAAGCTCTCTTTTCATTCTGTCCATGAGCTCGATTGTAGGTCCGCCACCATGATTTCCCACACCGTAAAAAGCCATTATGTCGTAGCTTTCTTCCGGCGACACAATATTATAAAATTCTTCAAAGCGGGATGAATCGATGTTATAAAAATGCGGCAGACGAAAGGTGGTCACTCTGCTTCCGTCCATACTTTCCCACTCGAACAGATTTTGCGGCAACGCCTTTTCATGCGGCATCGGGCGCATAAATATGTAATTATCCATACCGCTGTTTTTAAGCATTTTCGGGATACTTCCGTTATGCCCGAACGAATCTACATTGTAACCGGTATGCGCCGTCACCCCGAATTTTTCTTTAAAATACCTTTGGCTCACCAGCGCATGTCTTGCAAAGGATTCGCCGCACGGAAGATTGCAGTCCGGCTGAAGATACCATCCGCCGGCAATGCACCATCTTCCCTCCTTAACTCTTTGTTTTATTTCCTCAAACATTTTTTTATCGCTTTTTTCAATCCACATGTAGTAAAGGCTGCACGCGGAAGTGAATTTGTAATTTTCAAATTCTTTCATTCTGTCAAGCGCGCTGCGAAAGGTTGCCTTAATTTCCGCAAAGCCTTCCTGCCATTGCCACAGCCATACAGGGTCGAGATGTGCGTTTCCTATAAGATGAATTTTTTTCAAGAATACCGCCTCCGTTTATTTCTGTCTTTATCTATATTTTATATTATATTTCAATCCTTTTCATTGCTTTTTTATGAAAATATATTGCTTTTTTTTAGATTATGTATTATACTAAAATAAATAAGGCTGTAAGATAAGTCACAATTACCCGATGAAATGGAGATGCTGACGTGAAATTGCTTTCACGTTAGCCTCCGGTAGATTTGATTACCGCCTATGACCGCTAACAGGGCGGCGGAATGGAGATTTTCATATGATAACACGTTTTACAAAATCGCAGAATATTTCCTCGGACGGCATATCCGCCGAAAGGAAAACAATATACGGCAGTTTTCCCACGCATTGGCACGACTTTGCCGAAATAGAATTTATCCTGGACGGAAGCGGAGAATATGTAATAGACGGAAAAAAATACAATATCGAAAAAAACATGCTTTTTTTTATGACCCCGATAAACTTTCACAGAGTAAAATTAAATGACAGCGGAGCGGATATAGTTAATATAATGTTTTCGGAAAATATCTGCAACAACAATACTTTGTTTACGCTTACCTCCGGAATAAATGAAAATGCGGTGCTTTTTCCCGAGCATGACGCGAAATTTGTAAGATGTCTTTTGGCAGAGCTTATCACCGCGGTTAAACAAAAGGACAGAATTTATTATACCACGCTTCTCGATACTCTTTTATTAAAAACCGTAAAGCGTTCAAAAAATAAAAGCATCCCCGCTTTGACCTATGTTCAATCGGCAATGCTTTATATATTGAATAATTTCCGCGCTGACATTACTCTTTCCGATACCGCAAAATATGTGGGACTTTCCCCGGCATATTTAAGCTCTGTATTTTCAAAAGAAGCGGGAGTTAATTTTAAAGAATATCTGAATGTGATACGCTTTAATTATGCTCAAAAAATGCTCACATATTCCGACATGAGCGTTTCGGAGGTATGCTACGAAAGCGGTTTTGATGACTATGCAAATTTTATCCGCGGCTTCAAAACGCGTTTCGGAATGCCTCCCGGAAAATTCCGCAAGGAAAATAAAATCTCCGAGGAATTTTTGATAAAACCGGAGTGATGCCCTCATTTGCTTGATATATCGTCAAATTATGCACCGAAGGCAAAATCTGCGCTAAGGTTATAAATGTCTGAAAAGTGCAACCGCAATTCCCAAAAGTGCTCCGGCAAAAACCTCTGTCGGAGTATGACCCAAAAGCTCTTTAAGCTTTTTTTCGGTATTTTCAAAATTATTTTTACCCCATTCATCAACAAGCATATTAAGAATTTTTGCCTGTTGTCCGGCAGCACGGCGGACTCCCGCCGCATCATACATAACCACCAATGCCACAACCACACTTATTGCAAACATCGTACTTGAAAAGCCTTCCTTCAAGCCTACCGACGCAGCAAGGCTTACAACAAATGACGCATGCGAGCTCGGCATTCCCCCAGAGCCTATCAACCGTCTGAAATCAAGCTTTTTCTTCTTTATAAATACCAGTATTACTTTTAAAACCTGTGCTATAAACCAGGCAATTATTGTCGTTACCAAAATAGACGATGAATAAAAATCCGACACCTTTTTAATCTCCTTTGTTAATTTTTCCTATTTGTCAAAAGTTCGGCGAGCTGCAAAAGATTGTCTGCTTTTGCACCGAATATATCAAGTGCCGCCTTTGCTTTATTCGTATATTTCTCGGCAAGCTTCTCTGCCTCTTCCACGGATGTCAGCGACACATATGTATTTTTATGATTTTGCGCATCGCTTCCCGTCCTTTTTCCGAGAACCTTTTCATCACCCACCACATCGAGTATATCGTCCCGAATCTGGAATGCAATTCCAAGATTCAGACAGTATTCGTCCACAGCCTTAATACTTTTCTCATCAGCTCCGGCAAGAACGGCTCCGCACACTCCCGAAGCTCTTATTATCGCTCCAGTCTTCAAAGCGTGCAGGTTTTTAAGCTCATCGAGCGTAAGCTTTTTGTTTTCGCTTTCAATATCTATTATCTGACCGCCTATCATTCCCATCGCTCCGGCAGAACGTGCCAAAACCGAGATTGCTTTTAAAATATTTTTATCCTTTATATTTTCGTTTTCATACGAAGAAGTGATTTCAAATGCCATGGTCAAAAGTGCGTCACCCGCAAGTATTGCTGTCGCTTCGTCAAATTTTATATGGTTTGTCGGCATTCCTCTTCTCAAATCATCATTATCCATCGCGGGAAGGTCATCATGAATAAGAGAATATGTGTGTATCATTTCCATTGCACACGCAAAGGGCAATGCGTCCTTCTCTCCTCCGCCGCACATTTCGCACGCAAAAAGCATTATTATCGGGCGAAGTCTTTTTCCGCCTGCCATAAGGCTGTACCACATGGCTTCAAATACTCTTTTTTGCGTAATATTTTCGACAGCGACATATTTGTCGAGTGCGTTTTCGATTAATTCCCTTTTATTTTTTAATTTCTCTTTAAATTCCATTATTATTCCTCTTCATCTATAAAATTTTGCTTTTCCTTTTCGCCGTCCGCTCCCGCCAAAAGCACGGATACTTTCTTTTCGGCCGCGTCCAGCATACTGCGGCAGCTCTTTGAAAGCTTTATTCCCGCCTCAAAATAGTTAAGCGCCTCTTCCAAGCTTGCTTCTCCGCTTTCCAGCTTTTCAACAATTTCCTCAAGCTCTTTCATTGATTCTTCAAATTTTTTTGCCACATCAAGCACAACCTTTCTTCAATAATGGGCTTAAAGCCACGTCATTTAACATTTTCAGAAGTTATAATACCCGACAGTTTTTCTCACCGTCGGAAAATCTCAATCTAAACTCATCATCCGCACAAAGCTCCTTTGCAGACCTTATCACACTTCCGTCCTCTTTTGAGGCTATTGCGTAGCCCCTTGCCATAACCTGCAACGGGCTGAGTGCGTCAAGCTTTGCACATGCTTTTGCCAGCCGTTCCTTATCCTTTGCAATCAGCATTGAAAAGCTTACCTGCATCTGTTTTATATAATTATCCAAAGTAATCATATAATCATTTATTTTCTCTCTCGGGTCACGCAGCTTTATTCCGTCCAGCTTTATTCTTCTTTTTTCCACACTCTGCACCAAAGCGGTTTTTAACCGCTGCTCCGTCATTCCTATTCTTGCAAAAAGCTCCATTTGCGACGGCACCGCTATTTCTGCTGCCGCAGACGGTGTAGGTGCTCTCAAATCCGCAACAAAATCCGCAATCGTAAAGTCTGTTTCGTGCCCCACTGCCGAAATAATCGGTATTTCCGACGCATAAATCGCCCGTGCGACGATTTCCTCATTGAATGCCCACAAATCTTCAATCGAGCCGCCGCCGCGCCCCACAATCATTGTATCTATTTCCTTTGTTTTATTAAAATATTCTATTCCCTCAACTATGTTTGCCGCCGCTCCGTCCCCCTGTACCAACGACGGATATATGATAATTTCCGCATAAGGATAACGCCTTGTGATTACATTTATTATATCGCGCACGGCAGCGCCTGTGGTTGCCGTAATAACGCCGATTTTTTCGGGATACTGAGGAATCGGCTTTTTATGAGCCTGTTCAAAAAGTCCCTCCTCTTCCAACCTTTTTTTGAGCTGTTCGTATGCGATATACAAGGCTCCCACGCCGTCGGGTATCATTTCATTTATATAAAGCTGGTACGAGCCGCCCTGCTCATACACCGATACCCTGCCGCGCGCAAGTACTTTCATGCCGTCCTCCGGCATAAAATTCAACTGCGACGCCGCACTTTTGAACATTACCGCCTTAAGAACTCCGCCCTCATCTTTTAGGGTGATATACATATGTCCCGAATAATGAAGCTTAAAATTCGAGATTTCTCCCTTTATCCAAATATCGTTTAAGTTTACATTATTGTCAATTATTTTTTTCAGATAGCTGTTTAATTGGCTGACCGTTGCAACCTTAGGTTCCATTTTATCTGCCGCCTTTCTCTGCCAAAGCCGCAATCCCGACGGCATTATCCGTCGAATACTCATTTGCGGCAAAATATATTTTTCCGTTTACGTTATTAATCAAAAAATCTCTTATAAATTCATTGGACGCAACTCCGCCGACAATGAGAATATCCTCCGTTTTCTCGGATTTTACAACATTGTTCAGCATCGCGGCAAGAGTCCTTGCCACATGAACAAGCGTGCTTTTTGCTTTTTCCTCCGGCAAAATATCCATTCGTGCAAGAGCTGTTTCCGCTCCCGAAAAATTGGCATAACCGCCGTCGGTACATACTTTTGTGTTTACATATGACTCTGCGTTTTGTGCAAGCCTTTCCAATTGCTTTCCGCACGGAAATTTTATTCCGAGCAAAACTCCTATTCGGTCAATAAGCTGACCTGCACTTATATCCTTTGTTCCGCCGACAATTTCATTTTCAAAATTATATCCGTTATATTCGGATTTTAAAATTTCGGTCGTTCCTCCCGACAAATGAACGGATAGAAATTTTTTATCCAGTAATTTTTCGTTTCCTCCGGATATAATTCCCGCCATTATATGTCCGTCCTGATGAGAATATTCGAAAAGCGGCACTTTGAGGGTTGCCGCAGTGATTTCGGCATAGCTTTTCCCCGCAAGAAAAACCGGCATATACGAGCCTTCGACAGTTCTCGGCTTTGTGCTTACTCCAACACCTTTTATTTCATCAATGTTAATGTCATTTACAAGTGCGCCGTAAATTGACGGCATATTTTTTATATGTAAAAAAACAGCGTCGCTTTGTCTCAGTCCGCGCTGTCCTTCCTTTACCTCCAGAATTTTTCTTTCACTTTTTATAAATCCGCCGCCGACAGCCGCTGCGGAGGTTGTATAATTACTTGTGTCAAAGCCCAGAAAAATACTCATCTTATTATTTCTCCCGCGCCTTCAAAAAGCCGCCCAAAACACCATTGACAAAAGCCGAGCATTCGGGGTCGTCATATTTTTTCTCAAGTTCAACCGCTTCGTTTACCGCAACTCTTTCCGGTACGTCATCTATATATTTAATCTCAAATATCGCAAGCTTCAAAACGCAAAGCGCGACCTTTGGTATTCTTTCTATTTTCCAATTCTCGGATATATTTTTGGATATGTCCGATTCAAGCTCTTCTTTTTTCTCCATAACTCCGAATACCGCCCGACGGATATAAGGCATATTGTCTATTGATTCCGGAGTTTCGTCCAGCATGTGAGAAATCAAAAATTCCATATCGTCATTATTTGTTTCCGCCTGGAATATAAGCTTAAATGCCTCGGCACGCGCCTGTGTTCTCGATTGTTTTTTCATAAGTTAAACCATCCGTTCCTTATTTTTTTAATTGAAGCAATGCTCCTTTTTTTGCTTGCGGTTATATATTTTCCTCTTTATAAACATCAAGCTGGTTTGACATACTTACATATTTTCCGTCAGCCACTATAATATGATCCAAAAGCTTAATATTTAAAAAGCTCAATGCCTTTTCTATTTCCAATGTCATTTTAATATCAGCCTCCGACAATTTCAATGTGCCGTTCGGGTGATTGTGCGCTAAAATCAAATAAACAGCCTTGGTATCTATTGCAATTTTTACAATATCTCTGATTGTCACATGTACTCTGTCTGCTGAGCCTTTTCCCAATGATGTCGAACATATCACTCTGCAATCCTTGTCAAGAGAAAATAAAATTGCCGTTTCCTTTGAATATCCATAAAAGAAATTAACCGCATATTTCCCGGCATTTTTCGGCGTAAGCCGCATATTTTTCCTGCCGTTTTCAATATCTGTATAATATTTTCTCAAAAGTGCCGCCTGAAGCTTTAATAACGTTATTGTCTGCGGACCTATGCCCTCCACCTCGGCAAGCTCCTCTTCGCTTGCCGAGAAAACATTGTATATTGTTCCGAATTTCATTATCAGCTTGCGCGCAACCGGATTTGTATTTTTTTGAGAATTGACCGAATAAAGCAATAATTCCAGCAATTCATGAGGCTCTATCGCATCCCCGTCGCTTTCGTAAAACTTCTTTCTCAGCCTGTCTCTGTGACCTTTATGCAAATTTTTTATTTCCTCCGAGTCGGACATTTTTTGCACTTCCTTTGGCAAATTAAGTTCATTTCAAAAATCAGTCGGTGTCAATCTGCATCGAGTTGTCTTCCGGTATCTCCTCCGGAGCTTCTGTCGGAGCCGGACTCGGCACCGCATAAACCGGTGCTTCCGTTTTTGTACCTACCGCAATTTCGGTCGGCACCATTTTATACGTACTTCTCGTTATTTTTCCCGAGCTTATTGTCTGACCGTTTTCAATTACGGTTTTGTAAGTGTCAACCACATAACCCGTCTTTCCCGCAGAAGTTACCTTTCTTGTATTTGCGGGAAGAGTTGCGTCATTAACTTCATTATTTGTCGGAGGGGTGGTCGTTACTATTGCATGTCTGAGCTGAACGGTCCTCTCCGCGTCTCTTTTTGTTCCGACTATTGAAACATTCACCTTTCCGCCGCCTGTAGACGCTTTTATTTTTATCGGATAATCGGTACTGTTTGTAAACTTAAAGTCGATTGCGCCATATGAAACCGTTGCGTCCTGACCCTTAGGCACATATGCCACCGTAAGTGAATGATTTCTTCTTTCATTTACTTTTAAATCCGCATAAAGCACTGCGGAATACAAGGTAGAGCTCACCTGGCATATTCCGCCGCCGACTCCCTCGGAGGATTTTCCGTTTTCAAACACCGGCGCAACCTTATAACCGTTGGCTATGGTGGTATCACCGATAGTTTCGTTATACGAAAATACTTCCCCCGGTTTCAAAACCTTTCCGTTAATTTTGCTTGCCGCAAGCGCAACATTCGAAGCACGGTTTGCGGCTTTGAGCGAATAACTCGTTGAATAGCTCGCAAGCGTCGTATTAAACAGCTTGGATTGCAAAAGCTCTGTGGACACCTTCGGCGCAATTGTGCTGACCTTTACCGCAGCAACACTTCCGGAATTTAAAAGCTCCGCCGCCTTGGAAAGCTCCGATTTATCCACATCCACTCCCGTTACCGATTCTTTTATGGCAATTTCATTTTCGTTATATTCATATTCCGCATCGGCAGGCTCCGCATGAATAATATCATAAAGCTCATCGACGGTTATCGGCTTTGCCTCCGATTTTTCAAGAGTAACATTTATATTTTCGAAAATCCCCGCTTCAATACTCGAAAGAACCTCTGTACGCGCTTTTTCGGTATTCGGATCCTGTCCCGCTTCTCTCGGATAAATCTGTGCGGTATCTCCGTTTATTTCCGTTCGATAATCCACAAATTCACCGTTAAAGGTTGTTCCGAAGGTATAAAGTATATAATCGAGACTTTCTGTATCCGCATCAGGAACAATACCTACATCCTTTTTTCCAAATAACAGACAGAAAAAATCTGCTGAATTTTTGAAAATATTTTTTGATTTTCCGACATTAAATGCTTTCTCTGCGGTTTTTTCACCGTCCGCAACCAAAAGAATGTCCTCCGATTTAAACTTTGTCGAATGTCCTCCGGACGTTATGCCTATTGTTTTTCCCATAAACAAATCGCTGTTTATTGCATGCTCCGCTTCCTCTTTTGTCATTCCTCCGAGATGCGTATTTCCGGCATATACGTGATTTGCTATTGTTTTTTTCGGCATGGCAAGCCCTGCGGCAATAAAACAGATAATCAAAGCCGCCGTACAGGACACTGCTATTATAATTTTATTTCTTGCGCCGGTGCGCTTTTTTTCTCTTTTCAATACGATTCACCCTCTATTTAAAAAATTTAAAATATTCCCGTAAATATTCAGAATATGCTTCCATGAATGAGCAAAATTCTTTGTTTGACATAAGCACTTTAAACGTTTTATACACATTATCCACGAATTTTTCATCGAAATCCGAAAGCTGAGTGCCGTCGGTAAGCGGACATACCGATTTTGCTCTCGGGTCGATTATTATTTTCAGCTTTCCGTCCTCGGTATACGGAGTAAGCGGAAAAATTCTGCACGCAAGCGGTCTTTGAAATCTGTCGCAGTTTCCGCTGCAAAACAAAATCGGAACATTTTTCTTCTTTCCGTCGTGAATATATGTAAATTCCGATGCTTCGATTTTTGCCCAATCGGGATTTAACAAATCGTATACTTTTTTTTCTCCGGGAAACAAATACATTCCGCAATCGTCTCCCTTACAGCATGCCTTGCGGCAGATTTTCCCGCAGTCAAAACGAGTCGGCGTACAGCCGTCAAAAAGCCTGAACAGCTGTAAATATACATATGCGGCATTCATCGCAATTATCCTCCACAAAATATTATCATTAGCTGAAACGGCATATAAAAAATATACCGCCTTGTCAACGGAACAGAAAAAAGGCGTCTTAAATATGATAAAAAAAGTATATGCCTTTTTACTCTCCGCACTTTTTGCAAGCAATCAAATCACATAATTTTAAACGACTTAATTGCCTATAATTCTACAAAATATATTCTACCACAAAATACGGCGAAAAACAAGTAAAATTATATAACAAAATAAATTTTGACTCTTTTTGAATATTTTTTCAAAAAAAGACTTGATTTTTTGTCAGAGTTGTGTTAAAATGTATTGGTATTATGATTATTCTATTTGGAGGTGGAACTTATGCCTAACATTAAATCAGCAAAAAAGCGCGTTAAGGTTATCGAAAAGAAAACTTTAATTAACCAAATGCACAAGACCGCTCTTAAAACAGCTGTTAAGAAATTTGAAGAAGCTGTTGAAAAAAAGGATGCGGAAAATGCAAAAGCTTGCTTTAACTATGCAGTTAAAAAGCTTGACCAGAGCGTAAGCCGCGGAATTATTCACAAGAATACCGCCGCAAGAAAAAAATCTCAGCTTGCGCTGAAGCTTGCAAAGCTTGATGCTTAAAAAATTTAAAAAGAAAAAAGGGCTGTTTAAAAAGTCAACCGGCTTTTTAAACAGCCCCTTTTTTTGAGGGGATAGGAAAAAGGCATTTTAATATAATAAAAACAGAAAATTTTGAGTTTTTTTAAAAAAATTATAAAATTAGATTATTTTATAATATATTATCCAAGTAACACATGCCTTTTTGCGTTCCGGAGTTTTTTAACATCCCCTTATTTTTTGCTCATAAATTTGATTTATAATACAAATAATACATATTATATAACATTTGTGCAGATGTTCCCCGACTCTGATACGGTGGGTTTTATTTCAGAATTTCAGCGGGAGTTTTAATCTCCTGCTAAAAACCCTGAGGAACAAACTTTTTAAAATTTTGAGGAGACGAATTATGAGCATACGAACAGACCTTGCCCTTGAGGCTCACGAAGTCTGCCGCGAAGAAGCGGAAGAAGACGCAAAAATCGACGGTGTGGAAGCCGAAACCGAAAAAGATGAAAGTATAACGGTAACAAAAATAAAAATAAACAATAAAAACGGCGAAGACGCTTTGGGGAAGCCGATAGGCAGATATATAACCATTGAATCCCCGAATTTAAAATACAGTGTTTCGGAATATGAAAAAACCTGCATAAAAATTTCCGAAACCTTAATAAGCCTGATAGGTGAAACAGGCGATTTGCCGATATTGGTTGCGGGGCTCGGCAATACCGAAATCACCCCGGACGCTTTAGGTCCCGCTGTTATGTCAAAGCTTATCATAACCCGCCATATGAAAAAACATTTAAAAGACAGCTTCGGCAGCGATTTTTCCAATGTATGTGCAATTGCTCCCGGAGTTCTCGGAACAACGGGGATTGAAACTGCTTCCATTATAAAAGGCGTATGTGAACAAATCAATCCGGCGGTCATAATTGCCATTGATGCACTCGCCGCCCGCAGTGCGGACAGAATAAGCACAACAATACAAATTTCGGATACCGGCATACAGCCCGGCGCAGGTGTGGGAAACAGGCGCGACGGTCTCAACCGCGAAACACTCGGTGTTAAAGTAATCGCAGTCGGTGTGCCGACGGTTGTTGACGCTTCTACCATTGCGCGTGACAGCCTTGATGCTGCGCTCGAACAAATTCACAGCGATACTCTTTCGGATAAAGAAAAAGAAAAAATAATAGAAAATACCCTTTCAAAAAATATAGCAAAGCTTGTTGTCACTCCAAAAGATATTGACCTTGTTATCGAAAGAGCCGCAAAAACCGTTGCCAACGGAATAAATCTCGCTCTTCATAAAAATCTTACATTTGACGACATCGAAAGTTTTGTAGGATAGTTGACAAATCATGAAAACAGAGGTAAAATATAGGTATGTTTTTAAACTAACCAATCAGCAAAAAGAAAGGAAACTCGAATAATGACCAAAAGTTATGTAATAAATGATAATATATCACTTCATTATATACCTATGGAAAAATTAAAAACCACTTCAATAGGTATATATATACATCGAAGTCTGAACGAGGAGGACGCTTCAAAAAACGCACTTCTTCCCTATGTTTTAAAAAGCGGATGTTCTCTTTTTAATGACACTGAAAAAATTGCCCGCCGTCTCGAAGAATTATACGGTGCCGATTTAAGTGCGGGAATAATGAAAAAGGGCGAAGACCAGATAATTGCGTTTGATGCGGAAACAATTTCCGACAAGTATGCCGCAAACAACGAGCCGCTCGTAAAAGACCTTTTAAAATTACTTTTGTCGATTGTATTTGACCCCATATGCGAGGACGGCGCATTTAAGGCGTCTTTTGTTGAATTGGAAAAGAAAAATGCAATCGACCGAATAGAAAGTGTAATAAACGACAAACGCACTTACGCACAGCTCCGCTGTATAGAAGAAATGTGTAAGGGAGAGCCTTTCGGCATTTATAAGCTCGGGAACGCGGAAGCAATCAGCAGCATTACTCCGCAAAGCCTTTATTCCTACTACAAGCAGGTAACGGCGGAATCGCCGATAGATATTTTTATATGCGGGGACGCGGATATAAACGAAATATGTGCAGAGCTCAAAAAAATCAATATTCCCTTTAAAAAAGCAGCACTGCCGGTATGTAAGCTTTTCAGCGGAAATTCCGAGGTAAAACACATAACCGACAGAATGGAAGTAACGCAAGGCAAGCTTTGTATCGGATTTAAAACCGGCATAAAAGGAGACAGCCCTGACAGTGCCGCGCTGACGGTTGCAAACAGTATTTTCGGAGCGGGTGCTCATTCCAAGCTGTTTAACAATGTCCGCGAAAAATTGAGTTTATGTTATTTTGCTTCCAGTCAGGCTGATATATATAAGGGAATAATGCTTGTCAATGCCGGAATTGAGTTTAAAAATTTTCAAAAGGCATATGATGAAATACTTGTGCAGCTCGACTCGGTGAAAAAAGGAGATATATCCGATTTTGAATTTGATTCTGCCGTAAGTGCTGTTTTGAACAGCTACCGTTCTGCCTATGACGATCCAAGATACATGCAGAATATTCATCTCGGAGAAATTATTCTCGGCACAGATTTATCCATAGAAGACCATATTAATATGATAAAGAAGGTTACTCGTGAGGATGTAGTCCGCGTAATGAACAATGTTGAATTGGATACGGTTTATTTCCTTACCGGTAAGGAGGAAAAGTAAATGAAGCTGACAAAAAGAGAAAACAAACGCACCGGAGAGGTCATTTTCTGCGGCAGGCATACCTCCGGGCTTGACATTTATATAATGCCCAAAAAAGGCTACAGCCAAAACTACGCCATATTCGGTACAAAATACGGTTCTGTCGATTCCGAATTTATTGTTCCCGGAGAAAAGAATATTACAAAAGTACCGGACGGAATAGCGCATTATCTTGAACATAAAATGTTTGACATGCCGGATGGCTCAAATGTATTCGACAAATTCGCGAAATACGGCGGAAATGCAAATGCTTTTACAAGCTTTAATATGACAGCATACCTCTTTTCCGCAACCGAGCATGTATACGAAAATCTTGCGGTTTTGCTCGATTATGTTCAAAGACCGTATTTCACTCCCGAAAGTGTTCAAAAAGAACAAGGCATAATCGGTCAGGAAATTAAAATGTATGACGACAGTGCTTCATGGAGAGTATTTTTTAATCTCCTCGGATGCTTATACCATAACAACCCCGTAAAATTGGATATAGCCGGCACGGTAGACTCAATTTCAAAAATAACAAGCGACTACCTGTACAAATGCTATAATACTTTTTATAATTTGTCCAATATGATGCTTTTTGTTACCGGTGATTTGGATGTTGGCAAAACAGTTTCGGTGATTGAAAACAACATTTTGAAAAATGAGCCTTTCTCCGAAGAAATAAAACGCATCTACCCCGAAGAGCCGAAAACGGTATACAAAAAAAGCTTCCGTCAAAAGCTGAGTGTATCAAAGCCTCTGTTCATAATTGGATACAAGGACACCGATGTTGGATTTTCCGGAGAAAAGCTTTTGAAAAAAATAATAGAAATGAATATTCTTACCACCATACTTTTCGGAAAAAGCTCAAAAATATATAAAGCACTTTATGAAGAAGGGTTAATAAATCAAAGCTTCGGTGCGGAATACAACCCACAAATTGATTATGGTTTTACCGCAATAGAGGGTGAATCGGAAAACCCGGAGCGTGTATATGAAATAATCAAAAATATGCTTGCCGATACCGAAATAAAGGAAGATGATTTCAACAGAATGAAAAAAGTCATCTGGGGCGATTACATCCGTTCGTTTGATGACATAGAAGAATTTGCTCATACTTTTATGACCATGAACTTTGTCGGAATAGATTATTTTGATTATTATAAAACCTATAACGACGTCACTTTTGAAGACGTTGTAAATCGATTTAAAAGTCATTTTAATGATGAATTTTGTGCTCTGTCAATAGTAGAGCCTGTATAAAAAGGAAAGCTGCGGTAATTGCAGCTTTCCTTTTTATACAGGCTAATCATACTAAAGTTTCACAACTAACTATTTATTTTTTCTAAACCGTAACCATCCGGCATCCTCCGAACGGTCATAGGAATATCCGTCAAATACGGAATCCGTAATCTTTTCTGCCGCCGCTTCGGTCACATATGCCCTGTCTCCGATTACAGCGGGTGCTGTTCCGATTTCCATTTCTTCACCGTCGGCATAAGCTTTGCCGTTTCCGATTGTAATCTCCAGTTTATCAAAATTCGTATACAGAATATCGTCATCGTCCGCTTCTGCGATAATTTTTCCGTTATCGTAGCTTACTTCATAGCCGCATCCCTCAAGCAGAGCTCTCAAAGGCACCATAATTCCGTTTTCATTCATATTTATGTTTCCGTCAAAATCCGCATAAAAAATATCTTGATAATCATAGTCCTCTTTCAATTGATAACCATTATATACCGCATCCGGAATGCCTTTGTTTTCTTCAATTCCGGCAAATTCGGATAATGTCATGCTGTTGTCTTCCGTAAGATCCGGTTTTTCCACCCTTGCCGTTCCGTATTTTACTTTTGTGCTGCCCGTAACCGTAAAAGCGATGTCGGAATTTTCTTTTGTTATTCCGGGGACTTCCGAATCAGCCGCTTTTAAAACATCTGCAAGATTAAAATTAACTTTAAGTGTGTAATCGGTCTTTTCTATAAATCCGTCCGAGCTTATACGATAATTCAGAGTAAGCGCATCATCATCGAAAAGCTTTACATTTTTTAATACATTTCCGATTTCATCAAGTATACCGCTTTCCTCTATTGACGCTTTTGTTTCGTCATCATAAAATTCCGATGCTGTATTTGCCAAATCGGCAATATATTTTTTCAAGCCCGTATCCGAAAATACAATGTTTACATTCGTATTGCTTCCGGATATTTTGGCATTCTTTTGAATTGAAGCAATATTCTTTTCATTGATTTCTTTTAATTTTTCGTCATCAAATATCAGCTTCACAGAATCCCCGGGCGTCATATCACTTTGTGATTCTTCAGCCAATTTGCTCATTTCATCGTCATCTAAGATGATATATTTACTCGAATAAGGCATTGCCATGATATAATCCATATATGTAACATCATTTTCGATACCCATATCCGCCCACATATCAAACGAAGAATTTACATTAAGCTCAAGATTTCTGTTAATCCGTATAGGAGCAGATGATTTTGCGGAAGCTTCCATTTTAATATTTTTTTCACTCGGTTTCGCTTCAATTTTCGAATTAAGATCAATCGTTGAGTCAAAAAGTCCTTCTATCAAGCCTTTAGTGTCAATAAATCTGCCCAATTCCGTTTCATCAGCCATTTTTGCCAATGTATCGGTAATTTTAATGTCCTTGTCAAGCTTAAAATTTATTTTCGCCTCCGTCTCAAAATTCGACATACCGCTGTCGCTGTATGTTTTGTTTAAAAAATCCAAAGACGGTCCATACGCATGAACATTCACGCCGGACATCATCATTATTGCCGCAATGCCGAACGAGGTCAGTTTTTTCATCATAGTATATACCCCCTAAAAAAATAGTATTCGGGGAAAAATCTCCCCGAATACTATTATACTATGCCTCAACCATTTTGTAAAGCTTTTCGGCTATAAATTTTTGCAAAAGTGCAAGAACTATAGTTGTTATTATTATCTCCGGTATCATATACGAGCCGTTATATGTAAGCGAATAAGCAACTATCGATTGTCCTTCATCGGCATATACTCCCCAAATAAGAAGACCGGACAATATATGGCACACATATCTCAGGCACATAACTATGAAGCCGGCAACAGGAATTGTAGCAGGTTTTTCTATCTTACAGAAAAGTCCAGCAATACCGTAAACACCGAAAGCCAATATGTAATCAAGTCCGATTACGAGAATGAAATTCAACAGTGTTTGCGTAGGGGGCGGATAAAATCCCATTATCATTTGTATAATCGCATATACAAGTGAAGACGCCAAGCCCCATTTTGTACCGAACAATATCGAAGCAATTATAATCGGTACACTTGAAGCAATTGTTATGCTTCCTCCCTGGAGCCACGGCGAAGGTATTATTTTAGATACCCATGCCAGCACGGTTGCCATTGCGACAAGCAGTGCGCAAGTTGTGATTTTCTTTGTTTTTTTCATAAAAACTTTCCTTTCCGAAAGGGATATACTCATCCGCCGTACGATATTCCCATATCCATGGAATAATGCCTTTTGAAAAAGAAAAAGGTTATGCAAAAAGCATAACCCGATAAGACCTTTTAATTTCTCCCTACGTTGGCATTACCCAAATCAGGTTATACGGGTCAAGACGTCACACGCCTAATCTCAGCTTATTCGAATAAGCACCCCTGTTTTATTTTGTCTTATTATAGCATAAAAAGTCGAATTTGTCAAGCACATCCGATACATTTTTTCGAAATCGGATAAATGTTTATCGGAATTAATTCTGCTTACTGTATTGACGTCTTATCTTACGCTGTAGGAACAAATAGCAAATTGTATGAGAAACCGCCGCTATGCTCTGCGTTATCGGATATATCCTCATCAGTGTTTCAAGCGTTCTGTCCCCCGCAAAAACCGTATACACCCATACAAGCCTAAAGCCGCAAACCGTAAAAGCGGAAATTATAGCCGGAACAAGTGTATATCCGTAGCCTTGCAGACAGCCGGACATAATATCCATAACCGCCTGAACAGGCTTAAAAAGAAGTGTGTATTTCATTCGGGAAATTGCCAGCGCAATAATCGCACCGTCGGTAACAAATATCCTCAAAAGCTTATTGCTTGCCCCAAACGCCAAAAAGCTCAATGTTACAGTTACCGCACTGCACAAAAGCAATGCCGCAACCGTAATTTTATTCAAGCGCTCCGTTTTTCTCGCTCCGTAATTCTGACTTGTAAAAGTGGTTGCCGCCTGTGCGAATGCGTTTCCGAAAAACTGTATGTAAATTTCTATACCCACAGCGGCAGAACAAGCTGCCATAACATCCGAGCCGAGACTGTTTACGGCTGCCTGTACGCAAAGATTGGATATTGAAAATACCGACCCGAGAAAGCTCGACGGCAAACCGATTTTAAGTATTTGCAAAATACACTTTTTGTCCGGTTTTTGCAGTTTATGCGAAAGCTTTAACTCATCGTCACGTCTCATCAAAAAAACAATAAGCAGCACAGCACTCAGCGCATTTGCGCAAACCGTTGATATTGCCATTCCCGTTATTCCCAAACTCCAAATAACAACAAAAACAAAATTTGCCGTCAGCTTCAAGGCTCCGCCCAAAACCAGGCATACCATCGGTATTTTTGTACAGCCCTTACTCCTGAAAACAGCCGCACAAAAGTTATAAAGCATAAGAAACGGTGTCCCCAAAAAATATATTCTGAGATATATCGCCGCTGCCTCAATTATATTATCCGGTATTGCCATTAGCTTCAAAATAGCATCAACCGATAAAAAACCTGCGACTGCCATAAAAAGCCCCAAAATCAACGCTACCGTTATACTGGTATTTACGGCTTTGTTTGCATTCCTTCTGTCACCTCTTCCCAAAAGCAATCCGACAATAACACATGCCGCATTCGAAAATCCAACAAAAAATTCTATCAGGAAGGATGTAAATGTCATAGTACCGCCCACTGCCGCAAGTGCGTCTTTGCCGATAAAATGACCTGCCATAGCCGTATCCGCAGTATTAAAAAGCTGCAAAAGTATACTTGTACAAACCAGCGGCACCGCAAATATAATCATTTGCTTTTTCAGCGAATCTTCAAAAAAAAGCTGATCGTTCATGATATTATAATTTTACCACACTTTCCGTTTTTGCCGATCTGAGAATAGCATCTACAATTTTTTGCGCCGCAATTCCTTCTTCTATGTCCGGGAAATACGGGAGCTTTTCACCGCCGACAGTGCGTATGAAGCATTCTTCTTCGCCGAGGTGATATTCCTGCGGTACATTAACCGTATGTATGGAGTTTGTTTCCTTGTCTACTTCCCCGATACACAATGCCAATTCTGTCGGATTGTTCAGATTGAATTTCAAAACTCCCTCCGTTCCGTAAATCTCATATATTATTGTATTAGATTCACCGATTGC
>CAKSJU010000029.1 GCA_934463455.1 uncultured Clostridia bacterium
TTTCTCATTATGCTGCCCCCTAAATTACCAGACAAAGTCAAATTCCAAATCACCTATCCGAACAGTATCTCCCTCTTGTATTCCTTTTTCAACAAGAGCGTCGATAACGCCGTGATTTTTCAAGGCACGCTGGAAGAATTGCAAGCTTTCCTCATCGGAGAAATTAACACTTCCTCCGACTGCTTCAATCCACGTTCCCGAAATAACAAATACTTTACCGTCTTTTTCTATCTCAAATCCGGATTCTGCCGTATCTATCATATTTTCTTCTTCCAAGTCCATTTCGGTTTCGTATACTTGAATCGGCGGCAGCTTTTGGAGCTCCGTAAATACGTATTTCATAAGCTCGCTGACACCTTTTTTTGTTGCCGCGGATATTTCGAAAAGCTTATATCCTCTTTTTAAAATCTCTTCTTTGAAATTTTTATAAGCTTCTTCGTCTTGAATAATGTCTGTTTTGTTAGCAGCTACAATCTGGGGTCTTTTTTCAAGTTCCATATTATATTTAATCAATTCCGAATTTATTATATCAAAATCCTCGATAGGGTTTCTGCCCTCAACTGAAGACACATCCACAACATGGATAAGCAATCTTGTTCTTTCTATATGCTTTAAAAATTCATGACCTAATCCGACGCCCTCACTTGCACCTTCTATAATCCCCGGTATATCGGCAAGCACAAAACTCATATGTTCCGCAAGCTCGACCACTCCGAGATTCGGCTCGAGAGTTGTAAAGTGATAATTTGCAATTTTTGGTGCCGCTTTTGTCGTAACCGAAAGGAGTGTTGATTTACCTACATTCGGAAAGCCAACCAATCCAACATCAGCTAAAAGTTTCAATTCCAGTGTAACTTCACGCTCTATTCCCTGCTGACCGTTTTTTGCAAAATTCGGTGTCTGGCGTGTTGCTGTCGCAAAATGTGCATTTCCCCATCCGCCGTTTCCGCCTTTAATCAAAACAACATCATTTGACGCGTCGGATAAATCGGCAAGAATTTTTCCGCTTTTGGAGTCGCGAACTAACGTTCCGAGAGGAACATCTATTATAACATCGTCTCCTTTTTTTCCGTTGCATCGGTTGCCCATTCCGTTTTCTCCCGGGTTTGCGGCATACTTTCTTTTATATCTGAAGTCCATCAATGTTGAAAGTCCCGTATCGACATGAAAAATAACGCTTCCGCCTTTTCCGCCGTCTCCCCCGTCGGGGCCTCCTGCCGCAACATATTTTTCACGATGAAATGCAATTGCACCGTTTCCGCCGTTCCCGGCTTTTATAATTATTTTAGCTTTATCGACAAACATTTTTATTTTTTCCTCTCACAATTAAACATTCTCTTTCAATATGATTTATTATACCATTTTTTATACAAAAAGTCAAACACTATCCGACCTTTTTTACATTTCAATATAAAAAACATATATAAAGACCGTTCGAAAAACATTCTGTACACTTCTTATATATGTTTGTATTTTTTATGACATTATTCAGTTGCTTCATCAAGAATCTTTTTTACAGTCTTTTTACTTTCATCCTCACTGTAGCAGTAATTTTTGCTTTCGTTCAAATCTGCATTTGAAGGAAATACTGTTTCGGTATCATCACTTATATTCGGTTGATTCCCAACAAGTATTATATATATTGTATCATCTGTCTCATCCCATGAAAAAATCACACAAAATTGTATCTCTGAAAAATCAAAACCTATTTATTATGTTTGTTCACAATTTATTAACTCATTCAAAAACCGTGGAAATGATGCGGCACAAAAAACCAGGCTGTCTGCCGCAGGGGCAAGACAGCCTGGTTTGATGCAGAGTCTTACATCAGACTTCTGTAAATTTCAGCAATTTCTTCCACGCTGGTATCTCTCGGATTTCCCGGACGGCATGCGTCTGCATAGGCAGATTCTGCCAGAGCCGGAATATCCTCCTCTTTTACAATTCCTTTGAGGGTGGACGGAATGCCGACGTCTTCGGAAAGTTTCCGTACTGCGTCTACAGCTGCTTTGCGGTATTCCGCCGGAGTCATGCTGTCAACTCCCTCAACGCCCATTGCCTTGGCAATGTCCTTATATTTTTCGCCGGTATATTCTGCGTTATAAGCCATGACTGCCGGGAGCAGAATTGCACATGCCTTGCCGTGCGGGGTGTCATAATATGCAGAAAGTGTGTGCGCCATAGAGTGGTCAACACCCAGTCCGACATTGGAAAATCCCATGCCGGCAACATACTGACCAAGTGCCATGCCCTCTCTGCCATCCTTTCTGTTCTTCACAGCGTCACGGAGAGAACGTGCAATAATTTCAATTGCCTTAATGTGGAACATGTCGGAAAGCTCCCATGCACCCTTTGTAATATAGCCTTCAATTGCATGTGTCAGTGCGTCCATACCGGTTGCAGCAGTCAGAGAAGCCGGCATAGTAGACATCATGTCCGGATCAACTACGGCAACGACTGGGATGTCGTGTGCATCCACGCAGACAAACTTGCGCTTTTTCTCCACATCTGTGATGACGTAGTTAATGGTAACCTCTGCCGCAGTTCCTGCTGTTGTCGGCACTGCAATGATCGGAACGCATTTGTTCTTTGTCGGTGCAACACCCTCTAAGGAGCGTACATCTGCAAATTCCGGATTGGCAACAATGATTCCGATTGCCTTGGATGTGTCCATGGATGAGCCGCCGCCGATCGCAACGATACAGTCAGCACCGCATGCCTGAAATTCTTTCACACCGTGTTGAACATTTTCAATGGTCGGATTCGGTTTGATGTCGGAATAAAGCTTGTACTCAATTCCAGCCTGTTCAATTAGATCGGTAACCTTTTTCGATACGCCGAATTTTACAAGATCCGGATCGGATGCGACAAACACTTTCTGAAAGCCGCGGCTTTTAATTTCCTCCGGTATTGCGCAAATTGCGCCTGCACCATGGTATGAGGTTTCGTTAAGCATAAATTTGTTCATAAAGCAATCACCTTTCTATATTGTTTTTTTACATAGTACTTCTCTATGCATTACCTTCATTTTACCTCACAAAACTGAAGTTGTCAAGGCTAAAATCGAAGTTTTATAGTAAAAACCGACAGTTTTTTGCGCAATAAAAATTTTTGTAATTTGTTTAAATCTGCATATACCGCTACAAATATATGTAAACTATACTTGCTTTTTAATGAAACATCAAGAAACATGACAGAATTTCTGCCTCACATACAATTTGATTTCATATATGTTCCCTAATGTATCAGCCTACAATTTCATCCGGGTCATCATATGCTGTTCTGGCCGGAATGACCCAAATCATCTGATTGTTTTTGTCCCACTCAACACGACAATCCAGCGCATCCGTTATATCGCGAAGTTTAAAATAATTGTATCCTTCAATATTATAGCAGGTTGCCTTAATTGGCACACCGTCAAGCGTTAAAAATACCGATGATGAAAACGCCGTTCTTTCGACATTGTCTCCCGGGGTTAATTCGTCGCCGTTCGATGTGTAATCATAAAAACTCAACATATCAATAGAATTTGTTGCACCGTCATACTTAACGTCAAAGCTTTTAATAGTTCCGTCAAGGATTTTTGCAATATCTCTGAGCTTAAAGTAATTATTGTCATCAATATTATATGCAACGGTGTTAAATTTGCGTCCGTCCAGGCAAACAGCCTGCGTTTTTGCAACAGAGTTTTTGTTGAAACCGTTTCCGGGATAATAGGTAAAGGTTTCTTTTGAATCATCCTCGTTAACCAAATAGCGTATCTCTCCGTTATAGAAAATAGTATAGATTTTACCTGTTATAATCCAGGGCTCTATATCGGAAGGATCTACTCCGGGAATATCCCTCATATCTTCGTCGCGGTCAAACGAAAATTCTTCAATACCGTATACATTTACCCATTCTCTGTCGTGTATTTTATTGATATCACCGTTGTTTGAATTAACCCACTCAACATACTCTAACATCTTATTTTCATCAGCGTTGATATATCCGTAACGGTATTCTTTCAGCTTTGCAAGTCCTTCGGCAGAATAGGTCAGTGCGCCCCATTCGCCCCAAGGCGTATCTACCGACAGAACACCGATAGGTGCGCCGAGTGCTGACGTGTCAGCTGCGGACAGTGTTTTGGTAAATTCATCAAGATTGCTTGTCGGAATGTAACATTGCTTTGAGTTAAACCAAATTTTTGAATTTGTTCCGTCATAGTCTTTCTCAATAACATCAATTGCCGCACCTTTTTTAACCGCACCGACAACGGAAGATCCATCAGAAATATCACAGTCTACAGCCGCTATTGCTTTGTACTGAGTTGTCGGTTTTTCGGTGTTTGCACGCTGTACATTCACATACTTCGCATCAACATAATAAAGACCTTTCTTATAGTAAATCTTATAGTGTCCGTTCTGCGGAGTAGTGTCTACAACCTGAATTGACTGATTGATTTTTAAAATGCCTGATTTTACATAATCCGTATTATCGGGAGTGGTCTTAACCATTAAAAGACTTGTTGCCTTGCCTACCCCCTCAATTTTCGGAGGTGTTGATACCTGATTGTTAATGTCTAAGATATAACAATTGTTTCTCGGGAAGAAATATACGCCCGGCTTCCAACTTGTGAAAGCAGTACCGTCTTTCTCACCACATTGCCTGATTGTGCCGCGCGATTCGTCAACACCGCCCTCGCTCCATACGGCAACCCAATCCTCATTATAGGCAACAACTTCAAATTCACTCGTTACAGTAGCATAAAACGCTGTGTTAGCATTTGCATCTGTTCTTGTTTTTTCAGCAAACGGAGGATCGTATCCTATTGCTTTAAGCTCATCCAATCTTTTAGAATGATAGTTAATCGGCGGATTGCCCGGATAGAACGAAGCTTTTACCGAGCCGATTTTACCCGCATCACCTATATGTAAAATAGCCATTCCCACAAGCGGCAATGAAGCGGGACGGTCGTGTCTTACCCATTCTGTCGGTACCTTAGCATAAAAATTTCTTTCTTTGCCCTCGGTTGTTTTGCTTCCGCCGTAAATGTAATCGGAAAGAAATGTCATCTCTATCGCATGCTGATACTTGTCAGGGTCGGAAGTTTCCCATTGCTTATTTAACTCTTTTTCGGCAACCTCGGCAGTTTCCAGTATTGCTGTCGTTTCCCGAGCCGTTGTATAAGCAAGGATATATCCGATTGAGCCGTCCTGAAGCTGAATTTTATGAAATTTTCTGTCATCTTCTCCGACTACGTAAGCTTCCAAAACCGTCACTTTTGCTCCTTTATCGACAACACCGACAGTTTTTCCTGTCAAAACAGGAGTTTTTACAACATTTACAGAGCCGCCGAATATAACATAAGCGGTATCGCCCGCCTTTATTTCGGCTGCGGATACTGCCGTACATAGCAGCATAAATGCGCAAATAACAGCAGTTAAAATTTTTTTCAACACAATAATTCCTCCTTTTTTATTTTTTATGTTGATTTATTAGAATCTATGTGTTATAATAATTATACATCGTCCATTGATGGTCGATGCAATACTATTTTAAAAAAAAATTAAATTTGTGAGGAATGCTATGACTCCCAATAAAAAATTCTTTTCGATAGGTGAAATTGCCAAATCTGTAAATATCACACGTAAAATCATATTGAATTATGAAACAAAGGGATTGATAATTCCCGATAAAAAAGAAGGTCTGACCGGAAACAGATATTACTCTATTGATACGCTTACTAAAATTCGTTCTATCCGCATTTTTCAGGATCTCGGTCTTTCACTGGACGAAATCAAAGATTATTTTAATGACACAACGGATTTGCAGCCGTTGATTAAGCGACTGGAAGCAAGGCGGGATGAGCTTAATTTAAATATAGAAAAGCTGTATGAGCGAACAAATAAAAATCAAAATAAAATTACCGAAATTACCGTTAATGCACAGACTGTTTATTACCGGAAATACAATACAAATTCCATTTCGGAAAAAAGCTCACTTTTGAGAGAAACTGCATTGGAGGCAATGCGTATTTACGGAACGGATACTACAAGAAGAATGTATTTTACAGAATATCCTTTGAATAAAACAGATGAAGTATCTTGCTGCATTGCCGTACCGCCGGGAAGCAAAGGCGAATACATATTAAATATTCCCGAATTTCGTGCTGTTTCCACATACCATCACGGAGCATACGAAGATCTTCCGCTTGTCAGAGAGAAGCTTGTCAGCTATGCAAAAGAAAACAAAATAAAAATATCTGAAAAATGCCGGCATGTATATATTGAAGGTCCTCCTCAGCACAAAGATCCTCATAGGTTTATAACGCAAATTCTCATTCCATTGAAAAAATAATACCACCCGCCATGCGGGTGGATATTTATTGTCCTATTTACTAAGCTATATTTTACTGTCCTGAACATTTTAAATGCTCAAAAGCATTTCGGCATTTTTTCCGAGTATCATTTCCTTTTCCGCATTTGAAATATTAAGCAAATTCACGCGTTCCAATCCAACCTTCGGGTTTGTCCACGGCAGGTCGGAGCCAAACAAAATTCTGTCCGCACCATGTTCTTTTATCATCTTTTCAAAGATTTCAATCGGCATAAATCCCTCATTACATGAAGTATCAAGAAAAATCGGCTCACCGATAAGCTTTTCCGCCGATTCCTCGCACATTTTAAATCCGCCCATATGTGCAAGTACAACTTTTTCGTTTCGGAACATTCCGATTACATTTTTTATTCTTTCCGGTGTTGCATGTGCAGGCTCACCAACTCCGTCATCCACCCCGGTATGAAATATAAGCACAAAATCTCTTTTTAATATTTCTTCATATATGGCTCCCATTTTTTTATCATCTATAAAAAAACCTTGATAATCGGGGTGCAGCTTTATACCCTTAATTCCGTTTTCCTGCAACAGCGCAAGATAATATTTATAATCGCAATCGGGGTGAACACTTCCGAAAGAAACAAACCGCGGATTTTTGTCAACTTCAATTGCAAATCTGTTGACATTTTCCGTTTGTTTTACGTTCGTAGCAATATTACAAACAACGCTTTTATCAATTTTACATTTATCCATTACCTTCATATTCCCTATGACTGTTGCATCCGAATTGGGTGCATAACCCGAAATTTCAGACAAATGCGCTATCGTTTTTTCCGCAAGCTTATCCGGAAAAAGATGTGTGTGAAAATCCAATGTCATTTTTATATCTCCTTATATAAAAAGAGGCTGTTTAAAAAGTCAACCGGCTTTTTAAACAGCTCCTTTTGAGGGGATAGGAAAAAAGCATTTTCATATAATAAAAATCAAAAATTATAAAATTAGATTATTTTAAAATATATTATCCAAGTAACACATGCCTTTTTGCGTTCCGGAGTTTTTTAACATCCCCCTCACTTTAATTATTCTGTTTTTTCAGTCTGTGCATCGGTGCTGCCCGAAGTGTCGGTGTTGCCAGCACTGTCTCCCGTACTGCTGTCTCCCGATGTTGTTCCGTCCGCAGAATTGCTTGAATCTCCCGTTGTGCTGTCATCTGTTTTATTGTCATTTTTCTTTTCGTTCTCTTTTGCCAATCTTTCGTTGAGCTTCTGCTTCTCGTAAATTTTTCTTACTTCGCCCCATTTGGAATCTTCTGTAATTTTATCCGAAATTCCGTAGGTTGTTTTAAATTCCTCAAAATTTCCTTCCGATCCGGTCATTTCAAGGTAATCTTTTATTGTAAGAGAATCAATACCCTCACCGAATGTTGAATCTTCCGTGATTTCATCGCCGAATTTATAATGTTCTTTAAGCTTTGCAAAATCAACACCGTTCAATTCTGCCATTTTTGAAAGCTTTATAAGAGATTGAGCCGCATTAAGATTTGTATCTTTTCTCATATCTGCCGGCAATCCGTACATATCCTTAAATTCTTCAAAATCCATACTGCCCATACTTGCAACAACGTCTCCGATTGTATAACCGTCAACATCATAATATCCCATATGATTATACTTGTTATAAATATTGGTCATAAAATAATATCCGTCAACACATGCAAATACAGCAACCAAAATCCATGCAACAATTGCGGAGGTTTTAAAGTTATTAGCTGTTTTCAAAGCTTTTTCAAGCTTGCTTTTCAACAAATACGATTGTTCCTCCGGAGCTTCTTCAATAACCTCTTCATCCACTGCTTCATCTGCATTTTCCTGTTCATCGGCTTCAGCCTCAGCTTCGGCATTATCTTCAAACTCCGCAGCTGCTGTCTGTTCCTCTTCCGGCATAACATTTTCTTCGTTATTGACTAATTCTTCATTTTCCATGCCCTCATTCGGCAAGTTATTTTCACTCATGATAAAATCTCCTTTTAACAATTTTTTTAGTTAATATTTTTTACAATCAGATGATATTCTTTTTCGATTATTCGTTTCCGTTTGACGAGCTGTCCGCATTTTCGGCATTATCCGAATTGTTTGCATTTTCTGCCTGCTGTGCGGCATACTGTTCGCTCATAACATTGTTTGTTTCGCTCCACGGAGTATCTGCCGTAATCGTATCCGGAAGATTCGCCTGCTGTTTGAAGCTGTCAAAATCCATACCGAAGAAATTCTTGGAAACAACTCCCGTAGGCATAAACGAAATAGCATCCTGCCATTTTGTAGAGTTATCAACATCGTCGGCAAGACTATACTTCTTCTTTAAATCCTCAAGCGACATATCCGAATATTTCGCATAATTTTCCAATGTCATTTTTGCCGCTGCCGCTTCCGCATTTGTGTCCTCTTTTACTTCTTCATCATCAGACAATCCGTATTCGGCTTTAAATTCATCAAGAGTCATCCCCTTGTCCTTTATATAATCCGCAACAGTTGTTGTTTGTTGTTCCGTCTGCTGTGCGTCTTTAGGATGATTTGCTACGTATTTTGAGCCTACGGCATATGCACCGAGAGCAAATACCGCCGCAATCAGTACAATAACAATAGTGTTAAACAAAATATTCGACTTATTTTTTTCAACATGCACATGTTGATTTGAAGCATCGTTTTTTCTGTTTTTTTTCGCCTGTCTTTCTGCCATATGTATTCTCCTTTCTCTCATTTATACAGAGGATATACAATACCCCTTTTTTATAACTGACCTTATTACTATAACACTTTTTCCGTAAAAAATCAATAGATTTTTTACATATTGACAAAAAAATTAACATTTTATTCTTTTTAGTGCAATAAATTTACCATCCGCAAGTGATTTTTCTGCCTTTGAATATTTTTTTATTTCCTTTAACGTATTTTTATAATCACGCACAAAAAAAGACACCAACAGAACGCTTAAAACCATTTTTGTATATGTGTCAATTCCGTCTATGATTTTTTGCGCAAACGGATAAATACCGTAAAAAAACGCTATAGCCATAAATCCCCAAAGCAGCGACAGCTTTATACAAACTTTCCCGTTAAAATTCCCCTTTTCTTCGCTGTAATCCCACCACTTTACACCGTAAAAATGCTCATAGAATACAGCCGACAAATATTCAACGCTGCTCATAGCGAAAAACCCGCCGCAAAAAAGTAAAACCGGAGATGATTTAACCGGTGCAAGCGTAAGCAGCATTACAATTGCGCCTACTCCGTAAACAGGACAAAGAGGACTTTTTAAAAGAGTTTGCTTGGATACAAATTTTCTGTATACATAAACAGCATACAAATCCTCCAGCAAACATCCAAAAAAAGAAAAAAGGAAAAAATATAAAATGTAATCCATAAACAAATCCGTCCTTTGAATTTTTTTAGTATTATTTCCCTTTTCTTTTTTATAATTCACTTTTTATATTATTTTCTTGCGTTTGCTTTTGCTCTCAAATCGGTTTGCAAAATTCTCTTTCTCATGCGCAAATGCTTGGGTGTAACCTCCAAAAGCTCATCATCCGCAATAAAATCGAGACATTGTTCAAGGCTCATATCTTTGGGCGGAACAAGCTTTAATGCGTCATCTGAGCCCGATGCACGAGTATTAGTCGCATGTTTTTTCTTGCAAACATTAACTACAATATCTTCAAGACGTGAATTTTCTCCGACAATCATTCCCTCATATACTTCTACACCGGCACCGATAAACAATGTGCCCCTTTCCTGAGCATTAAACAATCCATAGGTAACGCTTTCGCCGTTTTCCCAAGCAATAAGCGCACCTCTGCTTCTTCCTCTTATTTCACCTGTAAACGGCTCATAATCTTTCAGCATACTGTTAACTATCGCTGTCCCTTTTGTTGCTGTCAAAAGCTCACTTCTGTAGCCTATCAAGCCTCTTGACGGAATAGAAAATTCCAGTCTCATATAATTTTGAGCGGTCGGAGACATATTGACAAGTTCACCGTTTCTTTTTACCACGCTGTCCATAACAGTACCGGTGTATTCCTCCGGAACATCCACCGTCAAAAGTTCAATCGGCTCGCATCTTACTCCGTCTATTTCCTTATAGATAACCACCGGGTTTGACACTTGAAATTCATAACCCTCACGGCGCATATTTTCTATCAGTACCGACAAATGCAGCTCTCCTCTTCCCGACACGGTAAATGCCTCTGTCGTATCGGTTTCCTTAACTCGCAAGCTGATATTTGAATCAAGTTCACGGAACAATCTTTCCCTTAAATGTCTTGATGTGACAAATTTTCCGTCTTTGCCGGCAAAAGGACTGTCATTTACCGAAAATGTCATAGACAAAACGGGGTCGTCTATTTTTACAAACGGAAGCGGCTCCGGATGCTGACAATCGCATAAAGTGTCACCGATATTTATATCCGTAATTCCCGATATGGCAACAACATCTCCCGCGCCGACTTCATCCGTGGGTGTTTTGTTAAGTCCCTCAAAAGTGAACAGCTTTGTTGCTTTTGCACTTCCGGTACTGCCGTCTGCTCTGCATACTGCCAGCGGCATATTCAGTTTAATACTTCCTCTTTCTATTTTTCCGACAGCTATTCTGCCTGTGTATTCGTCATAATCTATATTTGACACAAGCATTTGAAACGGCTCGTCGTCCTTACAATCCGGACACGGTATATTGTTTACGATAAGCTCAAACAATTCCTTTAAATCCTTATTGGGCTGTTCGGGATTATATTCGGCAGTCGCCCAGCCGTCACGGCCCGAAGCATAGATCACCGGAGTGTCAAGCTGTTCTTCGGTTGCTCCCAAATCAATGAACAATTCCAAAACTTCATCAACAACCTCATAAGGTCTTGCATTCGGTCTGTCAACCTTATTCACGACAATAATCGGCTGCAAGTTCAAAGCAAGTGCTTTTGAAAGTACAAATCTTGTCTGCGGCATACATCCCTCAAAGGCATCTACCAAAAGCAGTACACCGTCTACCATTTCCAAACCGCGTTCTACTTCCCCTCCGAAATCTGCGTGTCCCGGGGTATCAATTATATTAATTTTCACGCCTTTATAATAAAGCGACGTATTTTTTGCAAGTATTGTAATTCCTCTTTCACGCTCCAGGTCATTTGAGTCCATAACTCTTTCTTCTACCTGTTCGTTTTCGCGAAAAGTTCCGCTTTGCTTCAGCATTGCATCAACCAACGTGGTTTTACCGTGGTCAACATGTGCTATTATTGCAATATTTCTGATATTTTTATGATCTATCATCAAAAACCATACCTTTCTTTTCTACATGCTTCAAAACAATAGTATATCACAATTTTTTGCATTTTTCAACATAATTCGCATAAAAATGTTATCTTGCATGTTTTTTTAATTTTATCAAGCGTCTTTATGGTAATTTTTACCCTGCATTTCAAAGCTTTCCAGAATTTCCGCCATTTCATTGAATGTAGACGTCCCAAACAGCTGTGTTTTAACCGCCGAGCTTCCGTTCATTCCTTTTATATACCACGCCATATGCTTTCTTGCCTCTTTCATCCCCCTGTTTTCGCCCTTATATTCGCAAAGAAGCCTTGCATGATTTATCGCACATTTTATTTTTTCATCAACTGACGGAATATATGTAATTTTTCCGCTATTGAGCAATTCATCCACCTGTCTGAAAAGAAACGGATTTCCCTCCGCACCCCTTGCAATCATCACTGCATCGCATTTTGTATAATCAAGCATTCTTTGAGCATCCTCCGCTCGGAAAATATCTCCGTTGCCTATAACCGGTACGGAAACGGATTTTTTTACTTCTCTTATTATATCCCAGTCAGCTTCACCGCTGTAAAACTGCATTCTGGTACGTCCGTGAACACATACCGCAGCTGCTCCGGCATTTTCCGCAATTTTAGCAAACTCAACCGCATTTACGGAATTGTCGTCCCAGCCCTTTCGAAATTTAACGGTCACCGGAACGTTAACCGCTTTTGAAACACATTCTATGATTTCCGCAGCCAAAGACGGATTTTTCATCAGCGCACTGCCGTCCCCGTTATTTACAATTTTCGGTGCCGGACATCCCATATTTATATCAATCAAAAAAGCACCTGTATCTTCGGCAGCTTTTGCGATTTCTCCCATAACCCTCGGGTCGCTCCCGAAAATTTGTACCGCAGCCGGCTGCTCGTCATCATCTATTTTCATAAGCGATGCCGTTTTTTTATCCTTGTAATATAAACCTTTTGAACTTATCATTTCGGTATACATAAGTCCGCAGCCATATTGACGGCATATTTTTCTGAACGCACGGTCTGTCACCCCTGCCATAGGTGCTAAAAACACATTTTTGTTCAGTTTTCTGTTCCCTATTATCATAGTATATTCCTCTCACAAATTTAAAAACTGCATGAAAACTTACGGTTGTTCACGCAGTCCTTTTTTTGTTTAATCAAATAATTTTTGAGCTTCGTAATACGATTCCGGAGTTCCTATATCAATCGCCATAACATCAAATTGATATGCGTATACGTCCGTCTCATTGACAAGCCATCCGACAAAATATCCCGGAGCGTCGGGATTGTTTCCCTCTTTTAAATATTTGTCAATCAGCGGAACAGTTGTTTTTCTGTATATGTAGAACGGAAGAGCTCCGTAATTCGATTGAGGCTCGGCAGGCTTTTCAACAAATTCCGTTACTTTGCCGTCTTCTTCAAGCTTTACCACACCCATAGCTTTCAGCACATTTTTATCAGCTATGTAATGCGCCGAAATAACATCTCCGCCTTTTTCATGATACAGCTTCATCATATCGGTAAGTTCAAAATCAAAAATATTATCGCTTGCCAAAACAAACAGCTCATCCGTTATTTTCTTTTGGTCTATTACAAATTTAATGTCCCCTATTGCGCCTAATCGGTTATCGTTATTTGTTGTTCCGTCATCGAGAACTTCTACTTTTTTTGTACCTTTATAATTTTTTGCCCATTCGGAAAACTGTCCCGCAAAGCGATGATTTGTCACTATGTAAATATGATTTATGTCTTCTACCTTTTCTATTTTTTCAACCACCATATCCAAAATAGTTTTCTTACCCAGTTCCAAAAGTGCTTTCGGCTTATTTTCCGTCAAAGGATAAAGCCTTGTTGCATAACCTGCCGCCAATAAAATACATTCCATTAATAATTTCTCCTTTTTAATAGTTTTTCTATGAACTCCGCAAGCCTGTCGGTTGCATCGGGCTTACCGAGATAATGAACGCTCTCTTCTATCATTTTCAGTCTCCACGGATATTTTAAAAGCTCATACAAAGCTTCGTCAATCGGGAACACTTCCGATACCATAACAGCCACGCCGTTATTAACCAAAAACTGCATATTTCTTTCTTCCTGACCAGGAATAGGATCTACTATAACCGCCGGAAGACCTTTTGCAAGAAATTCCGATGTCGTAAGACCGCCCGGCTTTGTTATAATGCAATCCGATGCGTCCATCATTACATCGACATTATCGACAAATCCATATGAATAAACCGATTTTTCCCACACTTCTTTGTCTATTTCCTTTTTTGCTTTTTTATTGTTTCCGCAAACACACAAAATCTGGAAATTTCCCTCAATCGAGTCAATAAGCTTTAGATTTTCCACCATATTACCGTAGCCCATAGAACCCATCATAATCAATATAGTGGTCATATCGGCAATGCCGAGTTTTTTTCGCGCTTCCGCTTTCGGAATTTTTGTTTCGAATTTTTTCTTTATAGGTATTCCGAAAGGAAGAATTTTTTCTTTTGGTATACCCTTTTTACCCATTTGCCTGTCCAAAAGCGCATCGGGAGTAACATAATAATCTATATCCGTACTTTCCCAAAAAGGATGTACAGTGAAATCCGTTACTATTCCGAAAGTCGGACAGTTTATTATTCCTTTTTCCTTTAAATATGTCATTAAAAAACACGCATAGCTATGTGTGCCTATAACAACATCCGGTGTGTACCCGTCAAAAAATTCCTTGAGCTTGTAAGAGACAATTTTTGAGAAAATAGCAACAAGCGAGCGCTTATCATATCTTTCATCACGCTTGTCCAGCATTCCGTAAGCTTTCCCGTAAGCTTCGGGCAAATATTTTGCCGAGAATAAATATCCGTCGGCAACGGAATTTGCCAGATATTCATTTACATATTCGAGAGTATCCAGCATAATACACTCAAATCCGCGTTCCTCCAGTGCACCTATAACCGCCTGACCTGTTGAATTGTGCCCGTACCCTGCCGTTACCGATAAAATCAATGCTTTCATTCTACCGCAATTCCTCCGAAACAAATCAAAAACAATTTTACTATTGCATTTTCTGTATTTTTTTGATATAATATTATCAAAATTAATTTGCAAAATTTAGTATTCTATATTATTATATCAAACTTTACAGTAAAAAGCAAGTATAATTTTATATAATATGCGCGGAAAGGATATGAAAATTACGTGATTTTATATTTGGGTGATAAAGAATTATTCGATTTTATTTCAAGCATATATCCCGATATATCATGCGAGATTTCGGCAGAAGAAGCCGATAAAATAATAACAGCCGAATATTCACATAATTCGGTTTCCGTTGTGCGGTACGCAGACGAAAACAAAATTCCCCTTCTCGGAATTTTGGACGGCTGCAAGGCTGTGGCGGAAGCTTTCGGAGCAGATTGCATCCCCATTGAAAATTGTTCTGAGGGAAAGCAGGAGTTGGCTGTGCTGGATACAAACGTATCTCTTTACAAAAATCTCGGACATGTAATTTCCATATGCAGAGGAGACCCCTCAACACTCGACGAAGAGACTCTTCCTCCTGAGCTTGATTGCATTTCTCGTTCGGAAACCGGTGAGATACTTTCTTTCCGAAAAAAGAATACCGACGGCAGCTCATATATATTTGCCGTTAATTTTTACTTAAACTCATCGCTCACCCAATGCGGAGAGATAATTCTCAAAAATTTTATCGGTCTGTAAAGCAGTGCCGTAACAAAAGAAAGGACAATATTTTATGGAAAATATCTTACATTCTGATATTGAAAGAATTTTGGTAAGCGAAAAACAGCTTCAAGAGGCTGTTGATAAGCTTGCAGACAAAATCAACAGTGATTTTAAAAACGAAGAACTGATTCTTGCAATCATATTAAAAGGCAGTCTTGTATTTGCCTCCGACCTTATGCGCAAGCTGACAATGCCGCTCACAGTTGATTTCATGCAGGTTTCAAGCTACGGTGTTGGCACAGTTTCAAAAGGGTTTATTAATATAAAAAAAGACCTTGTATCGGATATTAAAGGAAAAAACGTACTCATTATTGAAGATATTATCGACAGCGGAAACACACTTCACAAGCTCAAAGAGCTTTTAAAAGAACGCAGTCCGAAAAGCGTGAGCATATGTACAATACTTGACAAGCCCGACAGGCGCGTAACCCCGGTGGAAGTCGAATATTCGGGAATTGTAATTCCGGACGAATTTGTTGTGGGATACGGCTTGGATTATAATGAATATTTCCGTAATCTTCCTTATGTCGGCGTTTTAAAACGAAGCATATACGAAAAATAAGGAGATTATACAAATGAAACTTTGCAATACTCAAAACGAACTAACAACAGAATACATACTTCCCGTAAAAATAATTGCTTCGGTCAACGCAGAAAATGTACACATATTGCTCGAAGAACATCCTGCACAGCCTTTTCTCGGCAAAGCGGAAGTAAGTGTGATTAAAAAGAACGGATATATTCTTTTTGATTTCGGAGAAGAATTTCAAGGCGGTGCGGATGTGGTTTTGCAGGGAGACGAAAAAAAACGTCCTCATCTGCGTGCTGTTTTCGGCGAAAGTGTATCCGAAGCATTGAGTAAAATCGGCGAAAAAAATTCCGGAAACGACCACTCCCCACGTGATATAATTTTGGAAGCTCCGTTTCTGTCACATTTATATTTCGGCAATACAGGTTTCCGTTTTTTAAAGCTTGAAGCAGTTGACGAAGATTTGGAAATAACTTCTTTGCGCGGAATCTCAAGATTTAGAAAACTCGAATATAAAGGCAGCTTTAAATGCAGTGACGAACGTCTGAACAAAATCTGGCAGGTCGGTGCAAAAACAGTTCATCTCAACATGCAGGAATACCTTTGGGACGGAATAAAGCGCGACCGCCTTGTATGGATTGGCGACATGCACCCCGAAACCTCTACAATTTCAATGGTATTCGGAGATACGAGTGTAGTAAGAAATTCACTTGATTTTATAAAAGATAACACAGATATCGATTCCTGGATGAACGGTATTCCTTCCTACAGTATGTGGTGGATAAAAATTCACAGAGACTTGTATTGGGAAAACGGAGACAAGGAATATTTGCGCAATCAGCTTGATTACATTGTTTCCGTTCTCAAAAAAACAATATCAAGCTTTAAAGGCGACACATCCGATATAAAATCTCATTTTACCGAATGGAGCAGCGCAAATACAAAAGACGAAGATGCCGGTTTTTATGCAATGCTTATTTTGGGGCTTGAAGCGGGAGCGGAAATTATTGATATATTAAACGGTGACAAAGCTCTTGCCGCGCAGGCACGAGAATTATCAAACGTGATAAAATCAAAAAAAGTATTGATTCCCGAAAACAAACAAATTGCCGCGATGCTTGGTTTAAGCGGAATATGCGACTTAAACAATATGTGTGAAATTATCAAGTCCGACGGAGCAAAAGGACTTTCAACATTCTGGGGATATTATGTCTTGAATGCACTTTGGAAAAACGGCGATATGAATTTTGCTCTCAAGCTTATAAACACATATTGGGGCACTATGCTTGATTTCGGAGCCACAACGTTTTGGGAGGATTTCGATATAGAATGGACAAAAAACGCAGCACCTATAGATCAAATTTGCCCTCCTGGAAAAGACGATATTCACGGTGATTTTGGAAAATTCTGCTATACGCAGTTTCGCCACAGCCTTTGTCACGGCTGGGCAAGCGGTCCCACCGCTTTTCTTTCGAAAAAAGTTCTCGGTATCGTACCTGTTGAGCCGGGATATAAAAAAATTACCGTTTCGCCGTGTCTTGATAATCTTGAATTTGCCGAAGGAACCGTTCCGACTCCGTACGGCATTATAAAAGTAAAGCACACAAATATCGGCGGTAAAATAAAAACCGAGCTTTCTCTTCCAAACGGAGTGGAAAAAATATAATCTTTTGCCTCGATTTAAATTAAAATTATATACAGAAAGGTATGAAAAAAATGGATTGTTTGTTTTGTAAAATTATAAAAGGAGAAATTCCGTCAACAAAGGTTTATGAGGACGAGTATGTTTACGCATTCCGCGATATTGCCCCTCAAGCCCCCGAGCATGTTGTTATTGTACCGAAAATACACATAACTTCTGCTAATGACATTACAAGCGAAAACAGTGCATATATCGCTCATGTTTTTGAAGCGGTTGCCGTTATTGCAAAGCAACTTGGTATAGACGAAAAAGGCTATCGCGTAATAAACAACTGCGGTGAATACGGCGGTCAAACCGTTCCTCATATTCATTTCCATTTAACCGGAGGAAGACAATTCGGTTGGCCCGCAGGCTGATATCTGTACCGTTTTTATTAAATAAGAAAGTTTTTTTGAAGAAATTTTGCAAAAGATATTGACAATTGTACCAATAATATAGTATAATATATATTGTGGCAGAAAACAGCTTGTACAAAAGCTGTGCTTGTTCCATAAAACGTCCGGGAGAATTTGACCAGCCGGAGGGAGGGGAAATACATGTCTGAAATCAGAGTAAAAGATAACGAATCATTGGATAGCGCACTCCGTAGATTCAAGCGTCAATGTGCCAAATCCGGTGTTATGTCAGAAATAAGAAAACGTGAACACTATGAAAAGCCAAGCGTAAAGCGTAAGAAAAAATCTGAAGCTGCGCGTAAAAGAAAGTTCAAATAATAAGAGGTAATTTTTATGTCTCTAAAAGAAAAATTAGCAGATGATTTAAAATCTGCAATGAAAAATAAAGATATCGTCCGTAAGAATGTTGTACAAATGGTAAGAGCAGGCGTACTTCAAATCGAAAAGGATAAAAAAATAACTCTTGATGACGAAGGCGTACTTGATGTTATAGCAAAACAGCTTAAACAACGCAGAGATTCCCTGCCGGACTATGAAAAGAGTGGACGAGAGGACTTAATTTCCGAGTTAAAGTCCGAAATGGATGTTTTGATGGAATATTTGCCAAAGCAGCTTACCCACGAAGAGCTTGAAGCTATTGTTAAAGAAGCTGTCGAAAAAACCGGGGCTTCTTCGATGAAAGATATGGGTAAGATTATGGCGGAAGTTATGCCAAAAACAAAAGGCAGAGCGGACGGCAAAGAAATAAACCAAATTGCAAAAAGTTTATTATCATAAAAATAAAACGCATAATCAAATATGATTATGCGTTATATGCTGGTGTGGCTCAATGGCAGAGCAGATCATTCGTAATGATCAGGTTGCAGGTTCGATTCCCGTCACCAGCTCCACTATGGGGGTATAGCTCAGCTGGGAGAGCGCTTGCTTCGCATGTAAGAGGTCTGGGGTTCGATTCCCCATATCTCCACCATAAAATCAGAAAACCGCTCTGTTGAGCGGTTTTTTAATACTCTTTTTCCTCCGTACACGTTTTATACACGTTTTTTTCATTTCTCCGCATGTAATTCATCATAAAATAACATGAAAAAGGAGAGCTTTTACACCCTCCTTTTGACCTATCCTGCTTTAACTTTTTCGGCTTTTTCCAAATATTTTTTCTGATACTTTTTATTAAGAATTTTTTTCACTTCTTTTGAAGTATCTTCCAGTGCTGCCATGCAATCCGCTTTATTTTTATACTTTTTAAATTGTACTGACCGGTAATTCTCAATCAAGGTTAAATAATCTTTTATGTACGCATTATACACATTTTTATTTTTTTCGATAAACTGACGGCGAAACTCCGACTCTCTTTTTAAAATATCCCGAGAAATAGTGCGCATCGCAAAAGCCTGTTTTTTCTGCGATATCCGAAACCGACAGTGCTGTATTTTTGAGCATTGCTTCAGCTGCGGCAAACCGTTTTTTCAATATATATTCATACGGCGTTATGCCGTACTCCGAACGAAATTCGCGTATAACGTGACACTTTGAACAATAAACACTTTTTGCGACTTCATCCAAGCCTATATCAAAGCTTGTCATATTATCTATATATGCTTTAATATTTTTCGCAAGAAGCGACTTTGCAGATATTTCATCATCCGCATTCGCAAGCTGCTGCACAATTTTCAAAAAAATCACCGCAATTTCATCCGAAATATTCTTTGTACTCATTCCGCTTTTTGATATATTCACCATTTCGATAAAGTATTTTTTTAATTCCGGTGCATGAAAATGCAATTTTTCGGTAATTCTGTAACACTCGGCAATTCTATCGGCAAGTTCACCCTCAAAATTTATCCACATTTTAATCCACGGCTTCTTTGCGTCTGAATAATACAAATGACGTCTGCCTTTTTTAAGATAATACACGTCGTCTTTTTCGGCAATAATCTTATCATCGTCCTGGCATACCGTTCCGCAGCCGGTTATAATAAATTCCAAAACATTGGTTTCGGAATGATTTCTTTCGATTTTATAGCTTCCATCACAATATGATATTCCGCACATAGAAACAAAAAACGGAAGCTTTTTCCCCTCATACCCCACAAATGATACAATATCTTCATTCATATCAACATTCCTCACTTTTATGTTAATATTATACATTGTTTTTTAATATATATGATGATATTATTATACTATAAGGTATATTAACTGTCAATACAATTAGCTACATTAATCACAAGGAGAAATAAAAATATGGAAACGAACAATACAAAATACCCCGCATACCCTCTTATCACATGCGACCCTTATTTTAATGTTTGGTCAATGAGTGATAAATTATACGATGACCATACGCGGCACTGGACAGGCTCACAGCAATCAATGACCGGAATTATAACAATCGACGGTACCGCAAAAACATTTATGGGCAAAATGCGTCACAATCCTTTATACAATGATTGCGGTCCGAAACCTATAGAGCAAAAAAATGTAAGAGTTACTCCGCTTAAAACAATATACACATTTTCGGATGAATCGGTCAAGCTTGAAGTAACCTTTATGACCCCGCTGCTTCCTGATGACCTTAAGCTTTTGAGCCGCCCCGTATCTTATATTTCATATAAAATCAAATCACTTGATTCAAAGAAACATAATTGCAGCATATATATGGACGTATCTTCACTTATGGCTGTTAATTCACCGGAAGACAGTGTTGTCTTTACTGATTTTAACGGTGTGCTTTGCTGTGGCAGAGACAGAAAAGATATGCTGAAAAAAAGCGGTGACAATCTGCGCATTGATTGGGGATATTTACATATTGCAGCCCCTTCCGGCAAACTCGGAATAACAGACGATTTCGCAAAGGTGGTCTATTATCGCGAAAATTGCATAATAGACAGAGATTTGTGTAACAAAGAAATTAAAGTCTCCTCCGACTATCCTGCTCTCTACTATACCAACGAATATGAAATTGATAATGCAGAAGTAACTGATTTTTTCTGCGTCGCATACAACGACATCCGCTCGCTTGAATATTTCGGCAAACAAATCGATGCGTATTACAAAAAAGACGGCGAAACCTTTACCGAAACGTTAAAAAAAGCAATTGATGATTACAGTGAAATATCTAAAAAAGCAGATGAATTTGATAACAAGCTTTTAAAAATGGCTGAAAATATATCTTGTGATTACGCTAAAGTAATTTCAATCGCATATCGCCAGACAATTGCCGCACATAAGCTTGCATGGGACGGTGAAGAAGCGGTTTTCGTCTCAAAGGAATGTTTTTCAAACGGCTGTGCCGCAACTGTCGATATAACATATCCGTCAGCTCCTCTCTTCCTCATATTCAATCCTGATTTGGTTGAATATATGTTAAATCCAATATTCAAAATAATAGATAAGGGGTTATGGCCTTTCGAATTTGCTCCTCACGATGCGGGGCAATACCCCTGTGTAAACGGTCAGGTTTACGGACTTATTGCAGACGAACTTCTTTATAGCATGCAAATGCCGGTTGAAGAGTGCGGGAATATGATTTTATGCGCAGCTGCTGCATGCCGTGCAAAAAATGACACATCATATATTAAAAAACATTTTGATATATTAAACCAATGGGCAGATTATCTTGTTGAATTCGGCTTTGACCCGGAAAATCAACTCTGCACAGACGACTTTGCAGGGCATTTGGCGCATAATGCCAATCTCTCCGTTAAAGCAATCATGGGAATTGCCGCATGGGGAATGGTATTAAAAATGCTCGGCAAAGATAATGATTCCGAAAAATACACAGATATCGCAAAAAAATACGCTGCAAAATGGAAAAAAACCGCTTTCTCCGGCGACCATTACCGACTTGCATTTGACAAAGAGGACAGCTGGAGCATCAAGTACAATCTTGTATGGGATAAGCTTTTCGGGCTCAATATATTCGATGAAGATATATTTACCGATGAGGTGAATTATTACATGTCAAAAATAAACAAATACGGACTTCCTCTCGATTCACGAAGTGATTATACAAAAAGTGACTGGCAGATGTGGTCTACCGTTCTTTGCGATAACAAAGAATATACCGATGCAATAGTATCCGCAATGCTCAAAATGCTTGCCGAAACTCCCGACCCAATACCGTTTACCGATTGGTATTATACAAGTACCGCAATTCAAAGAGGCTTCCAGAACAGAAGTGTTCAGGGAGGATTGTTTATTAATAT
>CAKSJU010000030.1 GCA_934463455.1 uncultured Clostridia bacterium
TGGCAGAGCATGGCGGTGACGGATATGTTGCGCTTAAAGATATAGCAAAAAGACAGGAAATTTCAAAAAAATATCTGGAACAGATTGTGGCGATTTTAAATAAGTCGGATATTTTAAAAACAAGCCGCGGGTTTCAGGGGGGGTATAAGCTTGCGCAAACGCCGGATAAATATACCGTCGGTTTGATTTTGCGGCTGACAGAGGGAAGCCTTGCTCCGGTATCATGTCTGGAACAGGAACCGAATCAATGTGAAAGATGTGCAGAGTGTCCGACGCTTTTTGTTTGGGAGGGACTTAATAAGCTGATAAGCGAGTATCTTGACGGAATTACGCTTCAGGATATTCTGGATAAGCAGAAAGAAAGTTATTCCAATAATTATATAATATAAAGTTATTGTAAGGGGATGTTAAAAAACTCCGAACTACAAAAAGGCTTTTTTCATATCCCCTATCGAAAGGTAAAGGCGGTGTATAAAACACCGCCTTTGCATATTTTCGATTATAGTTTTATTCCGCAAACATCGGAGTCGATAAATATCTTTCACCTGTATCCGGCAAGAGAGCAACTATCACTTTTCCTTTGTTTTCGGGACGTTTTGCCAGTACGGTTGCCGCAAAAACAGCAGCTCCGGAAGAAATTCCGACAAGTACGCCTTCATTTCTTGCCAATGTTCTTCCTGTTTCAAAAGCGTCTTCATTTTCTACAGTGATAATTTCATCATAAATTTTTGTATCGAGCGTTTCCGGAACAAATCCGGCACCTATGCCTTGAATTTTGTGCGGACCGGGAGTACCATTCGATAATACCGGTGAGCCTGCCGGCTCAACAGCAACGATTTTGACATCGGGATTTTGCGACTTTAAGTATTGACCTACTCCGGAAACTGTTCCGCCGGTACCTACTCCGGCTACAAATATATCGACCTTGCCGTCCGTGTCTTCCCATATCTCCGGACCGGTTGTTTTTTTGTGGGTTGCGGGGTTTGCCATATTTGTGAACTGACTCGGGATAAAGCTGTCCGGAGTTGCTTTTGCCAACTCTTCGGCTTTTTCGATTGCCCCTTTCATTCCTTTTGCACCGTCGGTAAGTACAAGCTCCGCACCGTATGCTTTTAATAAGTTTCTGCGTTCAACGCTCATTGTTTCCGGCATTGTAAGAATTATTTTGTATCCTCTCGAGGCGGCAACAGATGCAAGACCGATACCTGTGTTACCGCTTGTCGGCTCAATTATTACCGCGCCCGGTTTCAAAATTCCTCTCTCTTCCGCTTCGTCGATCATCGCTTTTGCAATTCTGTCCTTGACGCTTCCTGCGGGATTAAAATATTCCAGCTTTGCCAGTATGGTTGCCTGCAAATCTTTATCTTTTTCGTAATTTACCAGCTCCAGGAGGGGAGTTTTGCCTATTAAATCAGTTATTTTTTTGTAAGTTTTCATGATAATACCTCTTTCTTTATATAATTATTTTTGATTTAAACTAAAAACTGCGCCGACATCGTTTATCAATATGTAATTTCATACTTATCACTCCTAATACATATAAAACCTACTTACTTTATAGGTTATATTATAATACCATTGTTTTAATTTGTCAATACTTTTTTAAAAAATTTTTTTAAAATATTGTAAATTACATAATTTTATGTCAAAAGCTTGATTTTTAAATAAAAATATGCTATAATTTTATATAAATAAGCGGAAAGTTTTTTCTGACCGCGAATTTAACATAAATGAGTTTTACTGACCTTGAAGAATTATTCTGACAGGAAAGGCGGCTTGACAATATTTTATATTGTTTTTTTGCGTGCCTTTCGGCATGCTTTTTTATTGCATTGGAGGTATCATATGGAAAAAAGAGTGGCACTTTTGGGTATAGTGGTGGAAAAGCAAGAATCCGCCGAAAAGCTTAATGCGCTTTTGCACAAGTATGCGGAATTTATAATCGGAAGAATGGGTATCCCGTATAAAGAAAGAGGTATTTCGATTATAAGTGTTGCGCTGGACGCACCCGCGGACAAGATAAGTGCGCTTGCCGGAGCGATAGGGAGGATAGACGGAATAAGTTCAAAGACAATTTATTCGAAATTGAGTGATAAGAATGAAGAATCTGATTGATAAATTAAATAAAGAAAAAAAACTGGATATTGCCGAATGGGAAGATCTTTTAAAGGCTTATACCGATGAGGATGCGAAGTATGCACAATCGATTGCGGTTGATATAAGAAAGAAAATTTATTCAAATGAGGTCTATATCAGAGGTTTGATAGAGGTATCAAATTATTGTAAGAATAATTGTTATTACTGCGGAATACGCGCGGGAAATAAGCATGCTGTGCGCTACAGACTTGATAAAGGGGACATACTTTCCTGCTGCGAAATCGGTTATAAGCTTGGCTTTAGAACCTTTGTTATGCAGGGGGGAGAAGACGGTTTTTTTGACGATGACTTTCTATGCGGCATAATCAGCGAAATTAAAAAGAATTATCCCGATTGTGCCGTCACACTTTCCCTGGGGGAAAGAACAAAGGAAAGCTATGAAAGGCTTTATGCTGCGGGGGCAGACAGATATTTGCTGCGCCATGAAACGGCGGATAAAGCGCATTATGAAATGCTTCATCCGAAAGAAATGTCCTTTGACAATCGCATGGAATGCCTTAAGAATCTAAAAGAAACGGGTTTTCAGACGGGATGCGGATTTATGGTCGGCTCACCGGGACAGACGTTTAAAACACTTGCAAAGGATATGTGCTTTTTGTCTGAATTTAAACCTGAAATGGTCGGAATAGGGCCGTTTGTGAGTCATCATGATACAAAATACGCGGGACACAAAAACGGCAGCGTTGATTTGACGGTATTTTTGTTAAGCCTGATAAGAATTATGCTTCCGAATGTGCTTCTGCCGTCCACAACAGCTCTTGCAACATTAGCAAAGGACGGAAGGATAAGAGGAATAGAGGCGGGAGCGAATGTGGTAATGCCGAATTTGTCACCTGCGGAGGTAAGGCGAAAATATCTTTTGTATGATAATAAAGCCGCTGTCGATACCGAGGCGGCGGAGGGCTTGGAAAGCTTAAAAAAAGAAATGGAACAAATAGGTTATAAAATAGTTTCAAAACGAGGAGACATGATAACGTGAAAATTTTACTTCACGCTATGTTGCAGATTAAACGGAAATTAAAATGACTGCTGCGAAAATTGCGGCGGAACGGAGGATAAAAATGTATAATGTAAAATCAAAAAAAGCAGAGGAATTTATTAATCACGAGGAGATTTCAGAGACCTTGGAATATGCCGAAAAGCATAAAAACGATGCTCGTCTGATTGACGAAATATTAAATAAAGCAAGAGAAAGAAAAGGACTTACGCACCGCGAGGCTTCGGTACTTTTAAGCTGTGAAATCGAAGAAAAAAATAATGAAATGTATGCACTTGCAGAACAGATAAAAAAGGATTTTTACGGTAACAGAATAGTAATGTTTGCCCCGCTTTATCTGTCTAATTATTGCGTGAACGGATGCGTTTATTGTCCCTATCATCATCAGAACTGCCATATAAACAGAAAAAAACTCAGCCAAGAGGATATAAAAAAAGAAGTTATTGCATTGCAGGATATGGGACATAAAAGACTTGCACTCGAAATGGGCGAGGACCCTGTGAACAACCCCATAGAGTACATGCTTGAAAGCATTAAGACAATTTACGGTATTCACCATAAAAACGGCGCCATTCGCAGAGTAAATGTAAATATTGCGGCAACAACGGTGGAAAATTACCGGAAATTAAAAGACGCAGGCATAGGGACATATATTTTGTTTCAGGAGACATATCATAAGGAAAGCTATGAAAAACTTCATCCGGTAGGTCCAAAGCATAATTACGCATACCACACCGAGGCAATGGACAGAGCGATGGAGGGCGGAATAGACGATGTCGGAATCGGAGTATTGTTCGGTCTGGAGCTTTACCGATATGAATTTGCAGGTCTTTTAATGCACGCGGAGCATTTGGAAGCGGCTTTCGGAGTAGGTCCGCATACAATCAGTGTGCCGAGAATAAAAAGAGCGGATGACATTGACCCGGATGTTTTTGATAATGGCATTAACGATGATATTTTTGCGAAAATAATTGCCTGTATCAGAATAGCGGTTCCTTATACGGGCATGATTATTTCGACAAGGGAGAGCAAGGCATGCCGCGAAAGAGTTTTAAAACTTGGTATTTCACAGATAAGCGGAGCTTCGAGAACAAGCGTCGGCGGATATGTCGAGCCCGAGCCCGAGGAGGAAAATTCCGCCCAGTTTGATGTCAGTGATAACAGAACGTTAGACGAGGTTGTGCATTGGCTTATGGATTTGGGATATATTCCGAGCTTTTGTACCGCATGCTACCGGGAGGGCAGAACGGGGGACAGATTTATGTCACTTTGCAAGAGCAGACAAATATTGAATTGCTGTCATCCCAATGCACTTATGACCTTGAAGGAATATCTTGAAGACTACGCTTCGGAGGACACAAAACGAATCGGTGAAAAACTGATTCTCGAGGAAATGGAAAAAATCCCGAATGAGAAAGTTAAAAAAAGAGCTTTGGAAAATCTTGCCGACATAGCAAAAGGCGGCAGAGATTTCAGATTTTAATTTTTGGGAGGGACAGTAAAATGAGTCTTAACAATACACCGTCGTCCGAGAGAGTGCATATTGCTTTTTTCGGACGCAGAAATGTCGGTAAATCAAGTCTTATAAACGCGGTAACAAATCAAAAGCTATCAATAGTATCCGATGTAAAAGGCACAACAACCGACCCTGTTAAAAAGGCTATGGAACTTTTACCTCTCGGACCGGTAGTTATAATAGATACTCCGGGGACGGACGATGTCGGCGAGCTGGGGAAAATGCGTGTCGAAAAGACATATGAGGTTTTGAATATGACCGATATTGCAGTAATTGTAGCAGATCCTGCCGACGGTATTACTTCATTTGAAAAAGACTTGATAGAAAAAATCGAGAAAAAAAACATTCCTTATATAATAGCATGGAGCAAGGCGGATATTTCGGAGCATGAAACAAAAGCAAAAAACGAAATATCTACCAGTGCGGAAAGCGGCAAAAATATTAACGAGTTGAAAGAGCTTATCGCTTCACTGAGCGGTGAAATCAAGCCGAAAGGCAGAATAATCGCAGACTTGGTCGAGACGGGAGACATTGTTGTTTTGGTTATACCGATTGATGAAGCGGCACCGAAAGGGCGGCTGATTCTTCCGCAGCAGCAGACAATTCGTGACTTGCTTGACTCGCATGCCGGTGCTCTTTGCGTACAGACGGAGGAGCTCGGCGATACCTTGAAAAAATTGGGCAGTGCTGTTAAATTGGTTGTTACCGACAGCCAGGCATTTGCCGAAGTGCAAAAAATTGTTCCGGAAAATGTTCCTTTGACGTCGTTTTCGATTTTGTTTGCGCGCTACAAGGGTAACCTAAGACAAAATACGGAGGGTGCGAAAATGCTTGATTTTCTTGCCGGAGGAGACACGGTTTTGATAAGCGAAGCGTGCACTCATCACAGACAGTGCAATGATATAGGTGCGGTTAAATTACCGAAATTGATAGAAAAATATACAGGTAAAAAAATTAATTTTGAATGGACAAGCGGAAACGAATTTCCGAAAGCTTTGGAAAAGTATAAGCTTATCATTCATTGCGGCGGGTGCATGATTAATATGAGTCAAATGCAATCACGCCTTGAACAGAGTAAAAAAGCCGGAGTACCTATGACAAATTACGGAATTGCCCTTGCTAAAATGAATGGAATATTAGACAGAAGTATTGCGGTATTTAACGGAATTTATTAATTTTGTAACAATTTGGAAAATAAACCGAATAAAAACGCACAAAACCCCCTTGATAATTCGCAAAAAAATTAGCATAATGTACAAAAAACACACAGTTTTCGTAAAAATTAAAAAAAGTTGTTAAAAAAGTTTGACAAATAGCGAGAAAAGGTGTATAATACTTTTGTAACAATTTAGAAATATCACAGTAATTTGAAGATAAAGGGTATTTCTGAAAATTGGGAGGTTTTTAAACATGGTGAACTTGAAACATGCAATGTCGGCGTTGGCTGCCTTTGCAATGGTCGGTTCGTTGGCGGCAAATCAAGCCGCGGATATGACTTACGTAAATGCGCAAAACAATCCGAATGTGATAGTAAACCCGCCTGCCGTATTAAAGGGCGACGGAAACGGAGTTGTTTTAGAAAGTGATTTACCGTCCGCATTTGAGCTTCCGTCCGAAAAGGAAGAAAAAAAGGAAGAGCAAAAAACAGGATATGTACTGATAACCGAGAGCTGTCTCAATATGAGAGCGGAGCCGTCGGTGGATGCGGAGGTTACGGCACAGCTTGCCTGTGCGGATCAGGTGACGATTTTGTCGGATGACAACGAAGAATGGTATTATGCTCAAAGCGGTGAAAATACCGGATATGTATATAAGGATTTTATAACCGATTCTTATGAAGAGGCTAAGAATGCTTTGCTTGAGAATTTTAGATATGAATCCGGATACATAAATGCCGACGGAGTTAATGTGCGCGATAATGCGGGCACTGAGGATTCCAATGTAATAGACCAGGCGGACAGCGGAGATAAAGTGTATGTTATCAGCCGTTCGGGTGATGACTGGATGTATGTTTATTACGGAAAAAATTACGATACAGGTTATATTATGTCATCTTTTGTGACAATAGACGGAACGGCGGATAAGGATGAAGTTGCAGCGGCAAAAGTCAGCAGAATAAACGATGTTGCGAAAAAGGGCGTTATTTCATCGGACGGAGCAGCGTTGAATGTTCGTGCGCTTCCGAATGAGAGTGCGGAGATTGTAACCTCGCTCAGCGACGGAGCGGCCGTGAAAATTATCACAAAGGGCAGTAATTGGACTAAAATTGCGGTAGGAGACAGCGGAAAAGTTGCTTATGTAAAAAGTGAATACGTTTTGGATGAGGAGCAGATAGCGGCAAGAGAAGCAGCAAAAAAAGCTGTTGCCGAAAAGAAAGCGGCTGACGAGAAAAAAGCTGCCGCAGCAAAAAAATCCGCTTCCGCAAAGAAAACAGCAAGCAAAACAACAAGTAAGCAAACACAGACTGCTGCCAATAGTAACAGCCAAGCTGCGGTAAGCTCGGGCAGTGCATCGGGTCAGGCAATAGTAAACGAAGCAAGAAAGTATCTTGGAACAAGATATGTTTACGGTGGAAATTCACCGTCAACAGGATTTGACTGTTCGGGATTGGTACAGTATGTATGCAGAAAAGTCGGCGTTTCGGTGAACCGTTCGTCGAGTGCGCAGTACGGCAACGGAACAGCGGTATCGAGAGCAAATCTTCAGCCGGGAGATTTGATATTCTTCTCAAAAGGAAGCGGCATATCACACGTTGTAATTTATGCGGGCAACGGTCAGGTTATTCACTCACCGCGTCCCGGAAAGAGCGTATGTTATACCTCTCTTTCGAATATATGCAGTTATTCAAAATATGTCGGCGCAAGACGTGTTGCTTAAGTAATTTAATAAAAGTAATAAAAAGGAGCTGTTCATTTTTAAACAGCTCCTTTTTTGAGGGGATAGGAAGAATGTTCCGGGATTAATATCCCATTTTTATGATTTGATTTTTTTCATCAAACCGGTACAGCCTTTAAAAACATCCTCATAGGTTTTGTCGAAGTCGCCGGTGTACCAGGGGTCGGCAATTTCTCCGCCTTCGGCAAAGTCCAAAAGAAGATAAACTTTGTTTTTCGGGTCGGAGCCGAGAATTTTCATAATATCTTTTATATTACTTTTATCCATGCCGATTATATAATCAAACTTTTCGTAATCGTCTTTTTTTAATAATTCCGCACGTTTTTCTTCTATCGAAATATTTTCGCGCAAAAGGCGGCTTTTTGTACCTGTGTGAACGGGATTGCCTATTTCCCAGGTGCTTGTGGCACGCGAAGCCGTATATATTTCATTTTCAAGCCCCGCTTTTTTTACCATATCTTTAAAAACAAATTCAGCCATGGGACTTCGACAAATGTTTCCCAGGCAAACGAATAATACGTTTGTCATATTACAGTCACTTTCTCCTCATCGTAAAATCCTTTTTCCTGCGGCTCTTCATCGGCTTTTCCTATTACAACCAATGCAAACGGCAATGAGGACAAACCAAACTCTTTTTTGAAAAGCTCTACGCGTTCTTCGCGCGGGTAAATGCCGCACCAACAGCTTCCGTACCCAAGCTCGAGACTTTGCAGTAAAATATTTTCGACTGCCGCGCCGCAATCCTCGGGGAAAAATCCCTCTGCAATGCCTTGCTGCAAGTCCGGTCTTGCACATACCAAAATAGCAAGTGAAGCATTTTCAAGATGTTTTGCATAAGGATGTATTTTCATCACACGTTTTTTAGCATCTTCGCTTTTGATTACGATAAATTCCCATGCCCTGGTATTGCATGCGCTCGGGGCGTGCATTGCAGCATTTAATATCGTTTTAATTTCCTCATCGGAAATGTCAAATCCGGCTTTGTATTTTCTTATACTTCTTCTTTTTAAAATTGCTTCGGTTAATTCCATGACATATCAGCTCCTTATTTATTTAACTATTAGTTAATTGTAAAATGTTAATTTTACAATTAGCTATATTTAACTATATTAATTATAACTCAAATAAAAAATTATGTCAAATATTTTCATGCGGCATAATATGGGAAATCTTTACCTTAAATAATAAATTTTTTGTTTACTTATGTCGAATTTTGTGTTATTATATAGATATGGACTAATTATGGCAGAGGAGTTGACGGTTACAGAAATGAGTAATAAAAAAGGGCGCGGAGACAGAAAAGACGGAATACTGCTAAAGAATCTTGATGCAATGCACTATATTATGCCTTTGATATATCCCAATCGCTGCGACAATGAAGCATTTATTTCCGAAAGAATAGACCTTACGAATATAAATGCTTATCTGAATGAAAAAAATTCCGACAACCCGGAATATAAATATAACTTTTTTCAGGTAATTGTTACATCGATACTAAAAGTGATTACACTTAGACCGAAAATGAACAGATTTATTGCAAACGGAAATATATATCAGCGAAATGAAGTGTCGGCATCCTTTGTCATTAAAAAAATATTTTCGGATGAGAGCGAAGAGGGAATGGCATTTATCCGTACAAAAGACGGTTATAACATAAATTCGGTACATAACGAGATTTACAGGCAGGTGTCCTCCTGCCGAAAAGGTACGGATGTCGGCTCTACCGAAAAGACAATGGATATATTAAATAAAATTCCGAGATTTGTTTCAAAAGCCGCACTGAAATGCTTATGCTTTCTGGACAGGCACGGCATGGTTCCGGCGGCAATTATAGACAGTGACCCGTATTATTCTTCGGTAATTTTATCAAATCTCGGCTCGATAAAGCTCCATTCCGGCTATCATCATTTGACAAATTGGGGAACAACATCTATTTTTGTTGTCGTCGGGGAACGAAAAAAACGCTCGTTTTATGATGAGAACGGAAATGCGGAAATGCGGGACAGCATAGATATAGGCTTGACGGTTGACGAGAGAATTGCGGACGGATATTATTTCTCAAAAACAATTCGTCTTTTAAAAAAGCTGTTGGAATATCCGGAATTGCTTGAACAGGATTTAACGGAAGAGGTGGAATATTAATGGAATTGACAGCTGTAAAAACTCCGTGGGAGGAGCATTTGGGCAATGTTCCCATGCACCTTGTTTATTTTGAGGGCAGCATGTTTGAGGCTGTGGAAGCGATTGCAACGCAATACCCCGATAATATTGCCTTTGATTTTATGGGGAGGTCAACAACGTATTCGAAGCTTGTCGAACAGGTTGAAAAGTGTGCGAAGGCACTTAAAACAATCGGTGTCCGCGAGGGAGACAGAGTGACGGTGGCGATGCCGAATTGTCCTCAGGCGATATATATGTTTTACGCCATTAATCTGGTCGGCGCTGTGGCAAATATGATTCATCCTCTTTCCGCAGAAAAAGAAATCGAGTTTTATCTGAACGAATCGGAGAGTGTTACGGCGATTACTCTCGATCAATTTTATGGGAAGTTTGAGAAAATCCGTCAAAATACAAAGGTTACAAATATAATAATAGCAAGTGTAAAGGATGAGCTTTCAAAGCCGATTAAAGCCGGATATATGCTGACAGAGGGAAGAAAATTTCAAAAAATCCCACAGGATGCGCCTATTATACGCTGGCATGATTTTATGCGGATGTCAAAATACTGCTTCTATAATTATCGGGTTAAAAGAAGCGCCGATGCACCGGCAGTAATTTTGTATTCGGGAGGAACAACCGGCGCAACAAAGGGAATTGTTTTGACAAATAAAAACTTTAACGCGCTCGGACAGCAGGTGATTGCCGCAAATCCGATGTTTCGTCCGGGAGATAAAATGCTTGCGGCAATGCCTTTGTTTCATGGCTTTGGATTGGGTGTTTGTATTCATACCATGCTGTCGCAGGGAGGAAGATGTGTTCTCGTGCCGCGGTTTACACCCAAAAGCTATGCAAAGCTTATCATAAAATACAAATGTCATTTTATCGCGGGAGTTCCGACTTTGTATGAGGCGCTTTTGCGGCTGCCGTCAATGGAAAAAGCGGATTTGAGCTGCCTGAAAGGTGTATTCTCGGGCGGAGATTCACTTTCCGTGGAATTAAAGAAAAAACTCGACACATTTTTGTATGACCATAAAAGCGTCATTCAGGTGCGCGAGGGCTACGGAACAACAGAAACTGTTACGGCTTGCTGTCTTACTCCGCCGCATATGTTTAAAACGGGGAGCATTGGGCTTCCTTTCCCCGATACATATATTAAAATTGTAAAACCCGGTACGGAGGAAGAGCTTCCTTACGGAACAGAGGGGGAAATTTTGCTGGCAGGTCCGACGGTAATGAAAGAATATATGAATCATCCCGAGGAAACAAAGGAAACCCTGCGGACGCATGCGGACGGGCTTACCTGGGTTTATACCGGCGACCTGGGCGTTATGGACAGCGAGGGATTTATATATTTTAAAGGCAGAGCTAAAAGAATGATTATCACTTCCGGATACAATGTCTATCCCGCACAGATAGAAAATATTCTGGACGCGCATGAATATGTACAGATGAGCTGTGTTATAGGCGTTCCCGATTCTTATAAAATGCAAAAAGTAAAAGCCTTTGTCAAGCTTGCGGCAGGGGTTGAGCCTACGGAAGCGGTAAAAGAAGAGCTTTTGGACTATTGCCGAAAGAACATTGCGAAATATGCAATGCCTTATGACATTGAATTTAAAGAAGATATGCCGAAAACTCTTGTGGGTAAAGTTGCTTACAGAGTTCTGGAGGAGGAAGAAATACAAAAAAATAATTTAAAAGAGCAGTAAAAAAGTTCGGAATGAAAAAATGTCATAGATTTTTGAGTATCTTTAATATTAAACAAGGCGGTGTACGAAAAGTACACCGCCTTGTTTAATATTGTTATTTTTGTGAATTGAAGAATAATACCGCAACGTCAATTCGGTTGATTTCTTCGCCGATGTTGGTTTTGGACAGATTGTTTAAAATGCCCTTTTCTTCGCCTGTTTTTATATATGCTGTCGGATAACCGCCCAAAGCTGCCAAGTCCTTACCGTCGGTAAAGCCTGCTGTAACGGTAAGAATTTTTACCGCTTGTTCAAAGGTTACCTTGCTGTCCGGAGCATACATATTGTTACCGACTCCGGAAATAGCTCCGCTGTTTACGCATGCGGCAATATATTTTGATGCCCAGTGCGAAGCGGCATCGGTAAATGTACACGGATTTTCCGAAGATAATTTAAACAGCCTTGCTGTCATGCTGGCAAACTCCGCACGGGTGATAAAATTGTAAGGTCTTATCGTTCCGTCATCATATCCCGATATAATGCCGATATTTTTGCAATATTCAAGAGCCTCTTTCTGATAATCGTTAAGGTTTGCAAGCTCTGCCGCAGGGTCTGCGGAAACGTTGAGTGTATAGTCTTTTGAGGTGATATACTCACCGCCCGACGAAACCTCTGCTGTCAGCTTGTGACTTCCCGAACTGTATGAAGAAATATCAATTGTTTTGTTGTAGGGCAGAGCCGAAACCGCGCCTACCCAATTTCCGTCTATATAATAATTAACGGTCGGCAGGTCATCTCCGTATACATGCGGATATGCGTAAAGCTCAATACTGCCGGTTGCCGGGATTTCGTCCGTAATGTGCTTGTATGCTTTTTCTGTTTTGTTGCCGGCACTGTTTTGTATAAACCACGGCGATTTTGTAATTTCGGAATATGCCGCATTAAGCTCCGAACAGCCGTTTAAATCGTAATAGTTCAGCTCATCCGGCATGTTTTTGTTAAAATATGCAATCAGCTTAACCTGCGGATATACAATAGGAATCATGCTGTACATACGCTTTAATGAAGTAACAGCCCAATCTGTTGAATATTCGTTGATTTCGCCTTTTGTATAATATGCTGAGCCACATTCGGCAAGCATAATAGGCTTTCTGTCTCCGTAAAGATTAACAATATCCCGAATCATCAGGACAGGGTCTGCGGCATCGCCTGCTTTATAAACAATGGGATTGTGCGATTCTGAAGCAGGCCAGTTTTTTGCAAGAAAATATTTGTTTGCGTATGCCGAAATGCCTACCCAATCGACATATTCATCCCCGGGGTAGTAATCATTGAAATTTGTGCTCCATTCCGAAGTGTGCATTACGCTCCATACCGTTGCAATGTTTCCGCCGACTTTTTTTGCGGCGGATGCGATTTTTCTGAACGCTTCAATGAATTGCTGCGGGTCTGCCTTGTTTGTCCAGACATTTACTTCAGCTCCGATTCTTAAAAATATCGGAATATCTTTGTTATTTGTCAAGAGTGCCGTAAGGCTGTTTATGTAGTCGTTATCGGAGATAATCGAAGAAAGCTGATTTCCTTCCTGCGGAAAATTCAATGCAAGCTCAACAGCTTTGCCGCTTTTGCGGGCTTCGGAAAATATATGGTTTGGCCAGGTAAAATCCGCGCTGCCGCCGTATTCAAGATATATTAAAATCATGGATTCGTTTTCTTTAAACGTTTCGCTTACTTGACCGTATAAAACTCCCTTTTCGGGCTCATTCACGGCACCGTAATATTTTTGGGTTTCACTCGTGGGAGTATAAATATCTATTGACGGTTTAAACTGCATGGATTTTTGCTCGGCAATTTTTACGCCGTCATTCCATCCGAGTGCCTTTCCGTATTCAATATATTTTTCAAAACATTCGCCGGCTTTTATGTGGTTTTGAATACCGCCGAGAGATTCATAAGCATACCCCATGTCATAAAGCTTTGAGCCGAGTATAGTCATTACTTGTTCGTTTTTTTCTTCGTTTTGGAGAATGGATACGATTTCGCTTCCGGCAGATATTATACCGTTTTTATCATTTGAATCGAGTGCGGCTTGGTATCTGTCTGCTGGTGCCCAAAAGCTGCGCGGAAGCTCGTATGCCGAGCATGGTACACAAGCAATCAGCATAGCGGCAGCTAATGCTGCGGATGTTTTTTTAAAATTCATTTTTTGGTCTCCTTTGTCATTTTTTTCTTGATTTTTGCGCCGCGCTGTCTCAATTTAACATACAATCTGTGAATCTGACGCTCTTTAACTCTGCATATGCAATAAAACTTATATAATATATTGCCTGATTTGACAAGCTTGCCGTCTCTGTAAAAAGCGGTTACAATTCCTACTATTTGACTTTGCTTTATGCCGCTTTCTCTGGAAAATTGAGCGTCGCCGCACATTATATAGCTGCCGTCCTTTGCAATTTTGACAACCCTGTGCAGTACAAATTGCCCGTTTTCACGCCTGTACAGCGGCAGATCGTATTTTTTGAGCTTTTCGGGAGGGGATTTTAAAATTACGGAATCCCGCTCGGGAACAAGCAAAGGAAGCATACTTGTTCCTTTCGGAGAAAAGCACACTTCTTTTCCTTGCGAAAGCTGTTCCTCTATAATCGGTAAAAGCTCGGACAGACTGACTCTCATTTTTTCGTTCATGATTTCTATGTCCTTTCAGTACCAACCGGATTAATCGCAGAGCAAATCGGCATCTTTTAGTTTTTTGATAAATTCGTCAATATCGTCAGAAGCGGTTTTTTCGTCAATATCATATTCCTTAAGCATTGCCGAAAGCAGCATTTCTTTATCGGCACCGTCGGAAAGCAAGTTCCAGAGAAATGCACCTGCGCCGTTTATTGTTATAATACCGTTAAAATTGAGAGCTTCTTCACCGACCGCGATTACAATGCTGTTGCCGGCAACCTGCCTTAATACATATCCGTCTTTTATTCTCATATAAATCAAAATCCTTTCTCATTTTAGATAATGTGTTACTTTTTCTTTAGTATATCATAAATAAACAATAAAAACAAGTAATAAAGTAAAATTTTGAGCATTTGTTTGTCAGACAAATCATTGATTACACGAAAATGTTTATCAGCCGGAGCGTCGGAAAACCCTTAAATCTTTGCATTGTGCATAGGAATTATTGTATTTTAATGACGGTGAAAAATATTTACGTAAATTAAAAACAATAATGCCTATCAGCTTTACTCTTGATTTTTGAGGTCTGTAACCGTATAGGATTGCGGTTTTTATAATCTTCTCTTTTGTTCTGACGCTGATTCCGGGTCTGTTGTTTAATGCCATGTCAACAGTTCCTTGAGAAACTCCGCATATTTTCGCAAGCTCGTTTGTGGAAATTTTTAAATTATTCATAGCAAATCTCAATATCTGTGTATTTTCTTTCTTCAATTATTATGGTGTCTTTTGTGAACTCATAATCAACTGCTGTTCCGTTTATTTTAACCGAGAGAACTTTTTTTATAAACGGCAGGCTGATTTTATTGATTTTTAAGAAACCATCGGTAACACTGATTTCAGCCTTATTGTTTTGAAGCATAAATTCACCCCAACCGCTTTCCAAAAACCATGGACACCTAAAATTGTTTTTATTTATTTTAGGGCTAAAGCCGATTGTTTTATTCGGCATATCAAATGAAAAGCCGGAAAGAATCGGAAGAAAAGCAAAAGATGCCATAGTTCTTGCGTAATTGCTTCCGCATTCCATTTCATTCCAGGGATTTCGCTTTTTGCCGTCATATCTTTCACGAACTGATTTTACAATTTTCAGCCCCTCATCAATAAAGCCGCGGCTGAATAAAAGTCCGGCAAAGGAGTATTCAAAGCCTGTCATTGTTTCTTCGCTGTAAGGAATCGGTATTGAGGGCTTGTCGGTGTTTTTCGGGCATATCTCTGTGAGCTTCTAAAGGCAAAGCCTTCAGAAAAATTCGTACGGAAATTTAATCTTGCCGGAGGCTAACGTGAAAGGAACTTTCACGTTATTTATCGTAATTATATCAATTATAAAATACCGTGTCAACTTACACGAAAAACATATTTATTTTTTCAGCCAGGTTGAAATTGTCATGCCGGTATATTCTTTAAATGCTCTTTTAAATCCGGACAGACTTAAATATCCGCATTTTTCGGCTGTTTTTTCGGCTGAAATGCCGGAGAGAAGCATTTCTTTCGCGTTTTCGATGCGTATTCTTATCAAATGCTGAACGTATGTGATATGTGTTTTATTTTTTATGGTTCGGCTAATGTACGATTCACTGATTCCGAGTGAGTCCGAAACGGTTTTAAGTGATAGTGAAGGATTACTGTAGTTTTGTTCAAGAATAAGCATAACGTCATTTACAAGATTATTTCGTTTGGTGTGCTCTTCGGAGCTGATTATATTTTTTGCCAAAAGCTGATAGGCTTTGTTTACAACGCCTTGAACCGACGAGTAATCGGAGGCTATACTGATTTTTTTGTATATATCAAAATAGTTATTATTTATGATATATTCGAATTGATAATTTTGTTCTTTTATTTTGTTAAACATCGATTTTATCAATTCAATTGCATTTCTTTTGAATGCCGCGAGCGGATAGTTCAATTTAATAAGCTCATCAAAAAAAACAGGTATGTATTCGGATAAATCGGTAAATTCGCATGCGTCTATAGCGTTGTAATATTTCTCGAGCTTATTATTCGGTTCGTTTGAAATACTTTTGAGCCCGGAGGAGGTTATGAAATTATATTGCTCAACATTTTTCTGAATTATATAAGTATATTCCGGCAATGTCAGCTCATTAATAAATTGTTTGTCGTATAAATCGGAATATTCGTAAACCGACGGTTTTGTTAATGATTTTAGCTTTAACTCGTCCGAGCCGATAATGACAGAGGAAAAAAGGCTTTCGCCGTCACAGGTGTTGGTATATTTCGGCAGTGAACAGTCTGAATCGGTCATTTTAAGAATAAATTGACAAATTGCTTCATTTATATTTTTAAAATCAAGCTTAATATCTTTTTCGCTTTTTAACAGTATTGCATCAAGATGCAGTCTCTCGGCATCTTTTATCACATTGTATTTTATTTGACGGTTGTCAAATGCTGTAAACGGAATTGAAAAATTCAGGTTAATTTTCCCGGATGAAACGCAAAAGCAATCTTTTTTTCGTATAACTGTCATTCCGGAGGTTTTTCCGAAAACGGAAAGCCTGATTCTCAAATCATTGGTTGTAATAAGCCCTGTGTCAAGGGACAAATGCTTATCTCCTCTGTTTGATACAAAAAAGATATGCCCGAGAATAGTATTTTTATTTTGAATACAGTTTATTTTTGCTGATGCGAAGTCGTGGCCGTTATTAAGGACTTTCAGACTAACGACATGTAAATCCTCAGTGTTACCGAAGTAACCCACAAGCGGCTCGTTTCCGTACCAAAAATATTCGTGATTGAAGCTTCCGAGCGCATAGTTAGGGCGTATATAGTTCGTGGCAATTCTTGAAATATATGAAAATCGGTATGTAGATCCGCGGGATACCAATGCCTGTAGATTTTTCTTGGGATTTTCGGTAAAGAAATGAAATACGTATTTTGACGGACATTTTGAAAAAATCGGAGTGCAGGACTTGTAATCCTTGACGGGCTTTCCGATTGCATGGAGAATGAACATGCGAAATTGTTCTATTGGTATAATTTTTGATATATTGGCTTTCGGCCCCGTATATATTCCGAGGCCGGCATGGTAGTTTTCGGCTATATTTTTCCAAATAAGATTGTAAAGCGAATCTACAGCCTTTGAAAACATTATTTCATTTACATACAGCTTAAGCATTGAGAGTGTTTCGGAGATAAGATAGCTTTCGTAGTGTGAGCCGTATTCCCAAAAGTTTTCGTTGTACAGCGTGCCGGAATAATAGGTATTCAAAAGCGAATGAGAGTAATGCTCAAATTCCGGTTTATCAAAAAGTATTCCGCAGCGCTGCATAACAAAAATTTCAACAAGTGTAAAATATGCGCATTTATAACATAAATCGTTTTTGTTAAGCGAAAAATAGTAAGCTATGTTGTAGCATGTCTGCTTCACGGAAGCAAGCAAGCTTTCGGACAGAATATTCCCGAAGCAGTCAATAATCTGCAAGAGATGAAAACAGATATAAAGCGTGTTTGGAATTATTTCGGAATCGTAGACAACAATTTCGGAAAATCCGGGCAAAAGCCCAAAGCTTTTACGCCCCGCATTTATATCTTGAAAGGAAATCACGGCAGTTATTATGTCCGAGGCTCTTTTTATTGATTGCAAGGTATTTTTGTTCAAAAGCATTTGCGCATATTCCAAGGATGTGCATAAATGATGCGCATATTCATTTTCCATAGAATAGTTTATGTCCCAAAAATCCAAAGTTCGGTTAACTAAAACCAAATTGCAGCTTTCATCGTATTTTGAATCATATTTTTCGATTGTGTCAAACGGATTTATGTAAAAAAACACAAAAATCACCTCGCAGCTTAATTATATATCTATTGTATCACAGTAGGATAATAAATGCAAATAAAATATTATTGTATAAAATTCATATAAATTAACGCTAAAATTATGCTTTACTAACAAAAATGGCGCTTATGAAAGTAAAAATATGGAATGACAAGAATGTGGTTTTGCAAGACGAGTTCATATATTTAGATAATGTCGGAAAAACGGTCTTGTATTTTTGATTTTATGATGATAGAATAAAAACAGAAAATAAAATACAGAAAGGATATTACAAACAATGGAAATTAAATGCAACAACTCAGTACTTAAATTATCGGACGATTATATGTCAATAACATCTTATAAGATAGGCAGAACGGAATTTTGTGCTGCGAACGGAGAAAAGCGTCCGATTTTTACACTAAAGCTTTTGGACGAGAAAGGAAATGAAACAAGATTTAATTCGTTTGATGCGGAAGCGGTGAAAAAGTCAGACGATAATTGCTTTTTGTTTGAAAGGCTGAAAGGAAATGATATATCCGCTAAGGTGTCGGTTAATGCTCAAGAAGAAAATATAGCCTGGCATATTACTGTTGAGAATAATACACAATTATATCTTGAATGGGTGGAGTTTCCTCAAATTACTCTTGCGGGAGCGTTAAAGGGTGACGGCGGCGAATTTGAACTGTTTTGGCCTGCTATGGAGGGTCAGATAATCGAGACGACAAAGCTTAGAAAGCTGCATTGGAGCTATAAAGAAATAGGCGGACAATCGGAAGGTTATTCGGGATTTTATCCGGGAAGCTGCCCAATGCAGTTTATGGCTTATTACAATGATAAGTGCGGACTTTATTTTGCGGCGCATGACGGAGACCACACGCCTAAAACCGTTGAATTTCATGACAGTGAGGACGGTTTGGTTTTGGAATACAGATTGTTTACCGGCGGAGCGAGGGGGGTATATGATTACGGCTTTGATATGATATTTGAGGCATTTTGCGGTGATTGGCATGATGCGGCGGATATTTACCGAACATGGATGGAAAAAAACACAAAAATGCCGCCGAAGCTTTATGAAAACAAGCGTGTACCGAAGTGGATGAGGGAATCTCCGATAGTTGTTCTGTATCCGATTAAAGGAACTATGGATAGGGGAGATATGACTCCGAATATGTATTATCCGTATGCAAATATATTGCCGATTACAAAAAAGTTTAATGAACTGACAGAAAGTAAGGTTATGGCACTTCCGATGCATTGGGAGGGGACTGCTCCGTGGGCAACCCCGTATGTTTGGCCGCCTTTCGGAGGTGAAAAACAGTTTACCGAATTTGTTTCGGAGGTACATAAACAAGGAAATTTGGTCGGGGTTTATTGCAGCGGAATAGGCTGGACAACCGAAAGCTTTTTAAATCCGGAGCTTGATTTTTCGGATAAATATGATGAAAAGCTCATTTGCAGAACTTCAAAGGGAACAATTGAGCAGTCCAGGATTGTCGGAGAGCCTATACGTCACGGTTATGATATGTGTCCCGAAAGTCCGAAGGTGGCGGATATTGTTTCCGGGGAGGTTACATCTATAGCAAAAAGCGGATGTGATTATGCGCAGTATTTTGACCAGAATTTGGGCGGAGAAAGCTGTTTTTGTTATTCGCATGAGCACGGACATCCGTCCGGCCCGGGATTGTGGCAAAACAAGGCAATGGAAAGAATATTCAAAAAGGTGTATGACGAACTGGACAAAATGGACAGCGATATGATTATCGGCTGTGAGGGTGCGGCTTCCGAGCCGTTTATCGGATATTTGCCTTTCAATGATTTAAGATATAACATAGGATTTTTTGTAGGAAAGCCGACTCCGGCGTACAGTTATTTGTTTCATGAATATATCAATAACTTTATGGGTAATCAAAATACAATCGACTGGGCATTGGATTTGGAAAAAGACCCCGAATGTCTGCTTTACAGAATAGCATATTCATTTGTTTCGGGAGATATGATGACCGTGTGTCTCGGAAAAGATGCGAATATTATCTGGGGATGGGATACTCCGTGGGAGGTAGAGCCTCCTAAACAAGAGCCTATATATCGTCTTATGAAAAATTTGAATATGTGGCGCAGAGAATATAAGGAATATTTGCATTTCGGAAGAATGATAAAACCGCTTTTGGTGGAAGGTACTCAAAAATATACAATATATTTAGGATCGGGAAATTCAACCGATTTTGAATCTCTTCTTACTTCCAGATGGCAAAGTAAGGAGGGAAAAGAGGGGCAGATTATTGTTAATTTCCTGGAGAAAGAACAAAAATGCCGGGTAAATGCAAGCAAGCTTTGCATGAAACCGGGAGAAGATACACAAGCGATATCAGGTGAAATCCTGATACCGCCGCTTTCTGCCGTTTGGGTTGAATAATACAGTGCTTTTTTCATATCAGCCGTCTGATATGAGAAAAGCTGCAATACAAAAAGAATAATTTCTATAGCTTTGCTGTCGGCGGCGGAAAATTTATATAACTTCCTAAACCAAGAGAATAATGCGTACATAAAAGATTATTTAACCTTGATTGAGAATTACCGGTCAGTACAATTTAAAAAGTATAAAAATAAAGCGGATTGCATGGCAGCACTGGAAGATACTTCAAAAGAAGTGAAAAAAATTCTTAATAAAAAGTATCAGAAAAAATATTTGGAAAAAGCCGAAAAAGTTAAAGCAGGGTAAGTCAAAAGGAGGGTGTAAAAGCTCTCCTTTTTCATGTTATTTTATGATGAATTACATGTAGAGAAATGAAAAAAACGTGTATAAAACGTGTACGGAGGAAAATGAGCATTAAAAAACCGCTAAACAGAGCGGTCATGATTATGTAGCATTTCCAAAACATAGTGGTATTCGCACCGCGGGCATATTCGCAAAAAGGTGGTAGCGACAGTAAGCCGTCAGAGCGCGTGCTTACAAGCGAGTAGGCGAGCCGAGCGTGCCTTTTTGCGAAAGAGGAGGAGCAGCGACATGAGTGAACTCTGATTTTTTTTGACACAAAAAATCAGAGCAAGCGATCTAAAGCTTGCTCCGACG
>CAKSJU010000031.1 GCA_934463455.1 uncultured Clostridia bacterium
TATATGGATAAAGATAAGGCAGAAAAGAGAGAAGACAGACTTAACTACATGCAGGGAATTAATTCCACAAAGGACGCAAATATGTTTGAAGATATGATTCTCATTAAAAAGTAAGGATGATGACATATGAAAAAATTTGCGAAAATTTTAGTATTATCGGCTGTTGCGGCACTGTGTGCAAATGTTTGCGCACATGCGGAATATATGCTTTCAAACAATAATTTCTATAAAGAAAATAATCCGACTAACAATGATTATAAGATTTATGAGCAGACTTACGGAACAAGTCTTGAAAAAAAAGATACCGGAGCGGATTATACTTGGACGGAAGGCAGCGATACCACCGCAATAAGTACGGATACCGCATCGGACGGGAGCAGTCTGCAAAAGCTTCGCGGCGGAAGGATTAATCGCTATGACGGGCCGTATGTGATTAATTCCACATATGACGATTATAAGTGTGCGAATAAATATCCTTCAACGGTGCAATTTGATTTAAAGGACGTCTACGCGGTAAACCGCGTGGATGTCATAGCCGTATCAACTTATCAGGATCAGCTCGGACCTGTAAAAATCAGTGTCAGCAAGGACGGCGAAAGCTTTTCGGAGGTGGGCAGCTTTGAGGCATATATGCCTACCGCAGAAGAAGTAACGCCGACAGAAACGAACAAGAAACCGCAGACTATGGGGAATACAAAATGTATTTTTGAAACAACAGCGGCTCGATATGTCAGAGTATCCTTTGAAAAAGCCGCAAAATCGGCAACGGAACAAGGGTGCAGAAAATATATTGTTCAAGAGATTGTTATAATGGGCGATGATTATGTTGAACTTTCAGCCGATAATATTCATTATGAGGATATGCTCGGAGAGGAAGCAACAACGATAACGGATACCGATTACATAACCGCGTCGGCGGATATTAAAGGAGGCAGCGGCGTATTTGTAACCGCAAGATACGGAAAGGACAAAAGGCTGAAAAAGCTGTATACCTCAAACGGAAGCGGTACGCTTAAAAACAAGGTGAGCTCCTCGGATTTTGATAAGGGAGATTATCTGAAAAGCTTTGCGCTTTCCTCTTATGAGAATATGATTCCGATTGGCAACTATGAAACCTTTGTACCGGCTGAAATGACCGAATCGGCTTTGATAACCGGCAGCAATGCGGAATATTCCGTATGTACGGGCTATGAATGGTCGGCGGATATAACCGAAACCGATTTAAGTCTGCCGAATGCGGAAAAGCTCTTTGATGCAGATACTAAAACTGTATCGGAAATCAGCACCGAAAAAGATGTTGGATTGAAAATCCATTTTGACAGACTTATGCAGCTCGATAAAGTGAGCATATATGATAAAAGAACATCTTCCGCGAATATGAAGCAGTATGATTTATATGCTTCAACGGACGGAATTAATTATGAATTGGTCGGTGAACAAAAAATTTCAAAACCAAATCTCGGGAGCGTCATCAGACTGGATATGCTGCTTGACGGTGCGGCGGTGTATGCGACGGATGTAAAAATTGTATTAAAAAAGGGCACATCGGCAAGTAAGCTTAACATAGCGGAGGTACAGATATACGGAAGAAGTCCGGAATTTAAACCGGAAAGAAAAACAGCATATTCGTACAATACGGAAATGCCATTTGCTTCAAGCGGTGATATAACCGAAGCAGACAGCACATGTACGGCTCTTTCAATCGGAAGCGCAAATTTGTCGTCATCGGGAGATTACGTCAGCTTAATTTATGATTTTAACGAAATTGCACAGCTTGAAGAAACGGTTATTGACGGTGAATATTCGGGAGGAGAAATATCCTACAGCATTGACAACTGTAATTGGTATACTTCGGCTTACTTTGCGGGAGCGAGCGGAGCGAATGTTGTAAAAGGAAAAGCACAGAGCAATGCAAGATATATAAAGATTGTGCTTTCAAAGGGTGATTTGGAAAAGATACTTTTAAATGAAATAAAAGTGTACACAAGGGATATTTACAATGCGGACGCAGAGAAATCAGAGGTACCGGAAGCGGTTAAACCAAAGGCATATTTGAAACCGAATAATGTTTTATATCTTGATTGGAGCAGTTATAATTATTCGAAAAATAATGTGACAGGGTACGGAGTATATATCGAAAAAACCAATTTTGCGAATGCGTCGGGATATTCTCCGAAAAACGTTTATGTGGGAAACAATCCCCGTGCTTTGCAGACAGTGACGGTGCAATTCTGCGCATATGCGGCACTTGAGCCTGATACGGATTATTATATTGCCGTTGTACCGATTACCGCAACGACAAAAAATACAAATGTAAGCTGTATAAAAGTTCGCACCAATTCGGCTCTCGGAGGAGAAACTCTTGCGGGAATGTTCTGTATAGGAGAGTACCCTTACGGAGGCAGCAAAAGTATACGCCTTGAGCATACGGAAGAAAACTGCGGCTTTACCGAATCGGAGAATTTACAAAAGAAGCTTAAATTGATAAATGACATGGGGACATTTCAAAGGACAAAATACTGGTCTCCGACAGAAATCCTGTACAATTTGTATTTTGCAAACGGCTTGGGCATGAATACGCGTCTTAATTCGCCGGATAGTGCAGCAGATGTTATCGATACTGCAAACAGAATGGGAACATATCTGTTCGGAACGGAGAATGAGCCGGATTTGGAATCAAAGACTTACTTGAAAAATCCCGGAGCTTATGTAAGCTATCTTAAATCGGTAAGCGATATATTAAAAGAGAAAAGTCCGAACAGTATGCTTTGCGCTCCTGCAACATGCGGAACGGAAAAGCTGTGGTGGTATGACAAAATATATGAGACCGCACAGAGCATGGGATATAATCTCGGAGATATGTACGATGTGGTTGATGTTCATGCGTACTGCAAGGTCGGCGGCGGTGAAACAGACGGTAAAAACGACGGGGAATACGGATATGACGATAACCTCGGCGGCGAAGCGGAAACAATTCCTGAGCATTTGTTTGCAAAGGTGGAAAAAATTCGAAAAATGCTTGCAAAATATAATGACAACGATAAAGATATTGTATTTACCGAGCTCGGCTGGTCAACTCATACACAGCCGCAGAATGAAACCCATATGGAGGCAGTTTCGAAAGAAAGACAGGCAAATTTTGTTGCGCGTGCTTATTTGATAGGCTCGATACTGGGAGTTAAAAACATATACAGCTATTCTTTTCAGGATGAGAACAAGGAAACGGACAATGCCGAATATCAATTCGGTATGGTTGATTGGTACGCAAAGCCCAAGCCGGCTTACTATGCTTATTATACATTGAGCAGAATTTTGAAAAATGCAAGCCTTGTCGGCAGGATAGATACGCTTGTTCATCCTGCTTACGGAGCAGTTTATTTCGACAGTGAAAAGGACATATATGTTACGGCTCTTTGGTCGGCAAACGGAAGTAAAACCGTAAATATGCAAACTGCGGCAGAAACTGTTTTAAAAACAGATATATACGGAAATTCGGAATATATCTCACCGAATAATATACAAATAGGCTCTGCACCTGTTTACATATACACAAAGGATATGCCGACAGTATCACAATAAAGTTAATTCCTATATTTATAAATTCTTATATGGGGGATGTAAAAAATTTCCGGAATGCAAAAAGGCATGTATTACTTGAATGTATACATTATACAATAAGATAAATTTATTGATTTTGTAAAAATCTCAAAATTTTCAATTTTTATTATATTTAAAAGCCTTTTTGCTACGCCCTCACCAAACCACTCGGAGTACCACCGTACGCCGTCGGGTTTGGTTTGAGCGTTCCGAAAAATTTTTCCTATCCCCCGCAAAAAAAGCGATGTACTTTTTGTACACCGCTTTTTGCTTTTTTTGAGAGATAGAAAACAGCTTTTTCATAATACGTTCATGATTTATTTACTTGACGCTGCATTAAAATTATGTTACAATAGAATTGGAAAATATACATAAAAAATACATCAGAGAGAATAATAAAAAGGATTGAAAATACAATAAAAATACAGCCTTATCGGCAGCGGAAGGGAGAATTTTGTTATGAAAAAATCAAAGATATTTGCGGCAATCGGAGTAGCTTCGGCGGCGGCTGCCGGGGTGATGTATGCGGCAACAAAAATGCTGGTAAAAACCGCTCTTGACCGCGAACAGCCTCAGATAATGAAAAAAAGCGGAGATTTGATTTCCGGCGGAAAGCAGGATGAAAAATTTACAGCGGCATATAAGAGTGCGGCTAAAAAACTGGGAGAGACGGAGCATGAAACAATTCAGATAACAAGTCATGACAACATTAAGCTTGTCGGACATTATTTCCCGTGCGAAAATCCAAAAAGAGTAATTATTGCATTTCACGGCTGGCGTTCGTCCTGGACCTGCGATTACGGAATGATTTCAGACTTTTGGCATAAAAACGGATGCAGCGTGATATATGTTGAACAGCGCGGGCAGAATAACAGCGGCGGCGAATATATGGGCTTCGGACTTACCGAGCGATACGACTGTGTTGATTGGGTAGAAGAGGCAATCCGCCTTTGCGGTGATGAAATTCCGATATATCTTGCGGGTGTTTCTATGGGTGCGGCTACGGTTTTAATGGCGGCGGATTTGAAGCTGCCGAAAAATGTGCACGGAATTATGGCGGATTGCGGTTTTACATCTCCGAGAGCAATTTGGAAGCATGTTGCAAACAATAATCTTCATATATCCTATGGTATGCCGGGAGCTATTGCCGACGCTTTCTGCCGTAAAAAAATACTTGTAAATTCCGATGACCATTCGACAACCGAGGCACTCGGGCATACGAATATTCCGGTGTTGTTCGTACATGGTACGGATGATAAATTTGTGCCGGTAGAAATGACTTATGAAAATTATAAAGCCTGCGTTTCGCCGAAAAAGCTTCTTGTGGTACCGGGTGCAGACCATGCCATGAGTTATTATACGGATAAAAACAGCTATGAAAAAAATGTTCTTGAATTTTGGGATGAATTTGACTTGAAAGAGCCGCAGGAAAATACTGAAGATGAGGATGTGAAATAAATTGAAAGAAGTAAATACCTATGATGAGAAAAATTTATCAAGACTGCTTGTTGCAAAACTTTCAAAAACGAAAGTAAAGGAGTGGATCGATGCATATTCCACTCCGTACAGGCAGCTTATGTCTTATTATAAATGCGCTATAATGGAGGTTGAGACAAAGTTTAATGTCCTTGACGAGGAAATGTCGCTGGAATATGACCGCAATCCGATAGAAACCATTAAAAGCCGTCTTAAATCTCCGGAAAGTATCATAGATAAAATGAGCAGAAAAAATCTTCCGCTGACTGTGAAAGCTATCGAAGAAAATATTAACGATGTTGCGGGAGTGCGGGTGATATGCTCGTATCAGTCGGATATTTATATGCTTGCCGAAGCCCTGCTGAAGCAGGACGATATAAAGCTTATTTCAAAAAAAGATTACATACAAACTCCGAAAGATAATGGTTACAGAAGTCTGCATTTGATAGTTGAAATTCCGATTTTTCTTCACGACCATAAAAAAATGATGAAGGTTGAAGTGCAGTTTCGGACAATTTCGATGGATTGGTGGGCAAGCCTGGAGCATAAAATCTGCTACAAAAAAAATATTGTAAAATATGACAATATGAAAGAGGATTTAAGAGAATGTGCAAATATTGCGGCATGCCTTGACGAGAGAATGGAAATGATACAACACAGGGCAAGAGGACAAGAATAAGTGAAATGGGATGTTAAAAAAGTCAACTGGCTTTTTAAACATCCCCTTTTTAAATTCCCTCCGTTAATGTCCTCTTGTATTGCATAGGAGTACATGACATTTTTTTCTTAAATACATAGGTCATGTAAGCCTGCGATGAAAAGCCGCAGTCGGAGGAAATTTCGGAAAAGGATTTGTCGGTTGTATTAAGCAAAAATTTAACATTGTTTATTCTTTTTGAAAGTAAATATTCGTGCGGAGTCTGACCTGTTGCTTTAAGAAAGAAATTATGAAAATAAACCTTGCTTAAATGCACATGGGAGGCGATGTCGCCGAGACTTACATTTTTTGTGTAGTTTTCATCTATATATTTTATTGCTTTATTTATAATTTCCATGCCTTTTGTGGAGATTAACTCTTTGTTTTCGGCAGATTGAGAGTCTTTTATCAAAAGAGATAAAATTTCTAAAAAATTAATCGATATATCAATATTATTTTTGTGATTTGAAAGCTTTGTTTCATTAATAAGAGCATGAAAAGCGTTTTCGAACTTGGCGGAATCGCAGGGAATAAAATAATCGGGCACCGATTGAAGCTGCATGCGTAAAATTTCATCCTCTGCAACAGCATGTATATATAAGCATTTATAAGGCAGGTCGGTATGACGGAGCTGACCGGGCTTTGCAAAGATAATACCGCCTTTTTTTATCGGAAAACTTTCTTTTTCTATATAGCTCATACCGCCGTCCTCCGTCATATATTCAATTTCATACAGCGAGGTTTTTCTCGGCTTGGTGGAAGTCACATTTTTATGTATCAGCGCAGCATCATAAAAGCCGAGGTTTACTATTTGCGGCATAGTTTTCATATCTATCTGTCCTTTAGAGTAATATTTCTATAAAATATGATAACATTTTATATTTATTTTGTCAAGAACTTATGATAAAATATTATCAAGTCGGTGATAATGTCTGAATAAAATCGTCCATAGCACTACTTTTTGCTCGGGGCGGTACCGGCGTACAGCACCACTCGCTGCAAAGCAGCACTCCGGGCGATTTTCTTTCAGACTTAAGTTTTGTGCCTTACGGCACGGAGAGGAATGGGATAAATATGTATGTTACCTGGATAGGACAGGCAGGACTTTTGATAGAGACAAAAGATTGTAAAATAATGGTTGACCCGTACTTATCGGACAGTGTTGCAAAAATAAATCCTAAAAATTATCGCAGGATTCCCGTAAATGAAAAACTCTTTAATGAAAATCCGGATGTGATTTTGATAACACATGAACATTTGGATCACTTAGACCCCGAAACATTACCGAGACTTTTTGACAAGGCGAAAAATATAACTGTGCTTGCGCCGCGGAATGCATGGGAAAAGGTAAGACAATACGAAAAAGAGCATAATTATATAATGTTTAATCGGGAAACTGTGTGGACACATAAAGATGTTGTTTTTACGGCGGTGAAAGCGGAGCATTCCGACGGGAGTGCGATAGGATGCGTTATTGATGACGGCAGTAAAAAGCTGTATATAACGGGAGACACTCTTTATAATAAAGAAATATTTTCTTATTTGCCGCAGGACATTTATGCTGTTTTTCTTCCGATAAACGGTGTGGGAAATAACATGAATGCTACGGATGCAAAGAAATTTGCTGAAAAAACGAAAGCAAAATTTGCCGTTCCCGTTCATTGGGGCATGTTTGATAATATTAATCCGGAGGATTTTGATGCGGAAAATGCAATTATACCGAAACTATATGAAAAAATAAAATTATAGAAAGGTGAAAATATGGATATTGAAATTAAGGAATGTTTAATCGGCGGATACAATATTTTCCCGGATATGTTCTTAAGCACTTTTCCCGAATGTGTAATATCAAACCGTTTTCTTCATGATGATAAGGACGGCTTTGAAAAGCATTTGAACTATGATTTTGTTTACGGACTTATATTTGATGTTTCAATTTACCGCGGAAGAGGAAGTCTTATCGATTGTCCGAGATACGGAGAGTATGTAAAAAAGCTTATTGACTTAAAAGAAAAATACCATAATTTCTTCTGTGACGGAAAGCTTATATGCGCTTTTGACTATACTTTGCCGTCGGGTGTTTTGGCTGCGATATATGAGTATAACGAAAGTAAAATAATAGCGGTATGCAACAACGGCGATGAGGAAAAAGAGTTTAGCGTTTCAGATAACACAGTTAAGTTAAAAAGCGATGCGGTAACGGTAATTGAGCTGTAATCGTGACAGCGGAAAGATAAAGTCTGAATAAAATCGCCCATAGCAGCGTCGTACAGCATGGAAAGGAATGGTTATAAAAATGAAAGTTACGGATATAAAAACTTTTGCGGTAGATTGCTTTCGTACAAATTGGGTATTTGTCAAGGTATATACCGATGAGGGGATAGACGGAGTCGGAGAGGCTACGCTCGAATATAAGGAAAAAGCACTTTTCGGCGCGGTTGAGCACATCAAAGAGTATTTGACAGGGAAAAATCCGTTGAATATTGAGGAGCATTGGCATAATATTTACCGTGACGCATATTGGCGCGGCGGAGCTGTTTTGATGAGTGCGCTTTCTGCTGTTGAAACGGCACTTTGGGATATTCTTGGAAAGAGTCTGGGAGTGCCTGTTTATCAGCTTATGGGTGGAAAGGTGCATGACAAAGTAAGAATTTATGTTAACGGTTGGTTTGCGGGTGCAAAGACACCAAAGGAATTCGGCGAAAAGGCAAAAATAGCGGTAAAAAAGGGAATAACCGCAATGAAATGGGATCCGTTCGGAAAGAGTTACCTGGAAATCTCAAATGAAGATTTGAATACGGCACTTGAATGTATATCGGAGGTCAGAGACGCGGCAGGTGACGATGTTGACCTTTTGATTGAGGGACACGGCAGATTTAATATTCCTACAGGCATTAAGATTGCAAAGGAGCTTGAACAATTTCATCCAATGTTCTTTGAGGAGCCTGTTCCGCCGGATAATCTTGACGCATTAAAGGCGGTAAGGGATAAATCACCCGTCGCAATTTCCGCAGGTGAGCGGCTTTATACAAGGTGGGATTATAAGAGAATGTTTGATTTGATGGCGGCAGATTATATCCAGCCGGATATTTCGCATGCCGGCGGAATTATGGAGCTTAAGAAAATTGCAGCAGAAGCAGAATGCAGATATATTCCGTTTGCTCCGCACAATCCGTCGGGGCCGGTGGCGAATGCGGCAACCCTTCAGCTTGCGGCAAGCTGCCCGAACTTTTGTATTCTGGAGATAATGTATTCGGACGTGGAATACAGAAAGAATATAACAAACGAAAGTCTTGAATATTCGGACGGATATATGAAAATTCCCGATAAACCGGGTCTTGGCATAGAGATAAATGAAGATGAGTGTCTGAAGCATCCGTATCAGGTGCATACGTTGAGACATTATACCGGGGCATTAACGGATATACGACCGCCTAAGACGGAATTTTATTTTTAAAAAGGAGCGGATTAACAGTATGAATGCAGTTTTAATTACCGGAGCCTGCAAAAACACCGGTGTTGCAATAGTTGATGAATTTGCCGAAAACGGAAAGCCGGTGGTTTTTACCGGCAGAAATGAAAAAGAGGTACTTTTTGCAAAGAGTGAATATAAAAAAAAGTTTCCCGATGCTGAAATTATCGGTTATACAGTAAATTCTGTTACGGAGCAAAAGAGTGTTGATGAAAATTCGGTTTATAAAATGTTTGAGTATTTTGACAAAAACAATATCTTTATTGAAACGCTGGTGTTAAATGCGGCAGACCAGGGATTGGGCATTAAGGCGTTTGAAAATCCGCTTTCGGATTTTGCGCGCGTCATTAATACAAATATGATTTGGGATTATTGCCTGGCTGTCGAAGCGGCGAAAAGAATGAAGGAAAACGGCGGAGGAAATATAATTTTTATTAATTCGAATACTGCCTACAGAGCTATTCCGGACAGGATTGCATATTCGGCGTCAAAAAGCGGACAGCTCGGAATGATGAGAGCAATGGCACTTGATTTCGGAAAGTATAATATAAGAGTAAATGCAGTTTTGCCGGGAATGATAAAAACCGACAGGTGGGAACAAAATCCTGATTTTTATAAAAACGTGCCGTCGCTCTATACTCCGATAGGCGATGTGGCAGTAGGCAAGGATATTGCCGAGGCTGCTTGGTATTTTGCAGAGCATGCGAGAAATACAACAGGTGCGGAACTGGTGGTTGACGGAGGTAATATGATTCAGCTGTATCCGATAATCAAGGCATAAAAAGTTCAAAATGCACGCAAATCCCGTAGGGGCAACCCTACGGACTCCGCGTGCATTTTAATTGATTTTTTCGTAATTTATTCACTCATCCAAAAAACCGTGCATTTGTACGCACAGTTTTTTACATCTTTAATTTTATTTTATTGTTCCATCCGCATTGAACAACGGGAGCGGCTCAAGGACAGTTATATCTTCACGTCCGATTGCGTCACCTTCGGCAAGTATTGCCATTTTTCCGACAATTTTACCGCCTGCTTTTTCAACGAGATGTTCAATAGCTTCAAGTGATTCTCCCGTGCTTATTACGTCATCAACAATAAGAACACGCTTGTTTTCCATAAGCTTTTTTTCGCGCTCGCCGATGCACAAAATTTGTTCATGGTCGGTAGTTATAGAATTAACATTTACTTTTATTACATTTTTCATATATACTTTCGGACCTTTGCGGGCGACGATGTATTCGTTTTCGCCAAGCTGGCGCGCCATTTCGTGAATGAGCGGAATACTCTTTGCTTCGGCGGTGATAAGTATATCGTGCTCGGGGGCTTTTTTTACAAGCTCTCTTGCACAGTTGACAGTAAGTTCAACATCGCCGAAAATTATGAATGCGGCAATGGACAGGCTGTCGCTGACGGGGAAAAGCTCCAGGTCGCGTTCAACTCCGGCAACTTTTAATTTATACGTCAGATTTTCCATTTACAGGTCATCCCTTCATTATTTTACTTTGTAGCTGATTGTAAAACTGAATTTTCACAATTAAAGTGCTAAGTTTTAAAATCGTCTCGAATCTTTAAAGCGTTCCGAACAATCTGTCGCCGGCGTCTCCGAGTCCGGGAACGATATATCCGTTTTCGTTAAGCCGTTCGTCTACCGAACCGCAGAATATATCAACATCGGGATGTGCGGCTCTTACCGCTTCAATTCCCTGCGGTGCTGCTATTATGCAGACAAGCTTAATTCTTTTTGCGCCTCTTTGTTTTATAAAGTTAATTGCAGCCGCAGCACTTCCGCCTGTTGCAAGCATAGGATCGAGAACAAGCACTTGTCTTTCGGAAATATCGGTAGGGAGCTTGCAGTAATATTCTACAGGTTCTAATGTTTCTTCATTTCTGTAAAGACCGATATGTCCTACCTTTGCGGCAGGTATCAGGTTCTGAAGTGCGTCTACCATGCCGAGTCCGGCTCTTAAAATCGGAACGAGAGCAACCTGACGGTCAATTCTCTTTCCTGTCATTTTTGTAATTGGTGTTTCAAGCTCAAAATCCTCTAATGTTAAATCCTTTGTAGCTTCATATCCGAGCAGAAGACCTATTTCGTATGCGCAATCCCGGAAATCCTTAACGCTTGTGTCTTTATCGCGCATGATTGACAGCTTGTGAGCAACCAGCGGATGATTGATTATGTGTACCTGATTATCCATAATATGTTCCTCCATAGTATTTTATTCGCAGATAATTGTAAAATTAACGATTCACAATTGCCTGATTTTATTACATCAAAAAAGGGCGAAAAGCCCATTTCATGATTTTCCTACTCTATTATATAACAAAATTTGACTTTTGTCTATTCTTTTTTTAAAAATTATATACAAAATTTAAAACCAAAGCATGACCATGTAAAAAAGTCAGCAGGATTTCTAAAGAAATAGCAGGATTTTGTATTTCAATTCATCTTAAAATATTGTACAATATACATAGCAAAACACATGAAATAAAAAGTAAATAAACCGAATGAAGCAACAAAAAGTGAATAATGACTAAAAACAGTATTATATGGAGGATAAAATGAATATTTTAGCAATTGGAAACAGCTTTTCCCAGGATGCCACAAGATATATTAACGCTATAGCGAAGGCAGATAATGTTGATTTGACAGTGGTAAATTTATATATTGGAGGATGCTCGCTTAAAAGACATTATTTGAATATGCAGTCTGATTCTAAAGAATATGAACTGGAGTATAATGGTGAAAATACAGGTTTTTTTGTATCTCTCAAAGAAGCTGTAACAAACAGACAATGGGACTACATAACCTTGCAGCAAGTAAGTCAGGATAGTATCGATTATAAAACATATCAGCCGTACCTGAATGAACTTGCTGCATTTATACGGAAGGAATGTCCGGAATCCAAAATAGTGATTCATCAAACATGGGCGTATGAAAATGGAAGTGACAAATTATGTAAAGAATTAGGATATACTATACAGGATGAAATGTTTAAGGATTTGAAGTCGGCATATGATAAAGCAAGTGAGGATATACAGGCGGATATGATAATTCCTTCGGGAATGTTGTTTCAGATTATGATAAAAAAAGGTATGAAAATTCACAGGGATACGTTTCATGCTACTTATGGTCTCGGAAGGTATTCATTGGGATTGTTGTGGTATTTAAAATTGACCGGCAGAAGTATTCGAAACAATACATTTTGTGAATTTGATGAAAATGTTTCGGAAAATGATGCTGCTCTCGTAAAGGAAATAGTTGAGGGCTTTAGCTGCAATTAACAGTTAAAAGAACATCGGGAAGAGTTTTTATGACATTAAATAAATTGATGCAGTCTCAAATACTTCCCGAAGCGGAGTGCTCTGTTTCACCTTTGAAAAAACAAGACATAATTTACTTATTATGACGGATATTGCTTTGGATATTTCAGAAAATGATGATAACTAACGTTCATTCGCTATGAATGATCACCTGATTATGACAGATGATTATTCAGAAATGCGATTTGAGCGGAAAGAACAGGTTGAGAAGTTTGTTTACGAGGGAATATTTATCATCGAAGCTTACCACACTTTTCCGGAATAATTCAAAACTTCACACAAAGCATTTATGCATAACCTTATACTTGGCCGTACAATCGCAAAAACTCTATGTTTTTAGAATTTTTGTGCGTGTATAACATATATAAAAAAGGAGTGATTTTGTGAAAAATCTACAAAAAACAATGAGCGCAGTGCTGTGTGCGGCACTTACTGCGGCGTCAATCGTGCCGGTGTATGCCGAGGACGAAACGGTTGACAAATCCGTCTTGCAGTTTTATTTGAACAAGGCGGAGGCAAATACTTTTTCCGACAGCGTCTTTTACGATTTGTCGGATTGGTCGGCATATCTTGCCGCTTTGGAGAACGCAAAGTCGGTAAATTCGGACGAAGCTGCGACGGCGGATACTGTGGCGGCGGCAAAGGATGAGCTTAAAAAGACTTATTTCAAGCTTAAAGCGGACAAGCTTACCGGAAAGGTACTGAGTGACAATACATTTAACGGTGCGAAAGATACCGCTTATTATGCTCAATACGGAATTGATATTTCAAAAAAAATAGAAACCGGTGCGAATTACTCGTGGGAGATTGATGCAAACAATGAAATCTTAACAAGCGAAAGGTATGTAACCGATGAAAACGGCAATGCGGTAACAAACGAACGCGGTTTAAATTTGGGCAAAGATTTGACAAACGGAAATGTAACTAACGGGGCAGGAGAATACAATGTAAATTCAGCGTGGGCAAACGGTTGGAATGCAATGACTTCTACCATGACATTTGACCTAAAGAATAGCTATTGGGTCAGCGGTGTGGATATAGTGTCAAGATATAACGGCGGAAATCAGCTCGGCGACATTTCGGTAAAGGTCGGAAACGATATTGAAAATATGACCGAAACGGCGGCAGCTGCGGGAGAAACCTTTACAACCGATATTTCGGAAAATTCTTTCCATTCCACATATATCAGCTTTGAACCCGCGAACGGAAGATATGTATCGGTTACCTTTAATAATGCGCTTTATGATAAAGGGCAAAAAACATACGGCGGAGGTCAATCTTATCAATATGCAATAGCAGAGGTTGTTGTATTCGGTGATACAAAGGCTCTTAATACAAGCGTATATGACGAATATATGGCTGCGGCTCGTTCAAAGCTGAACAGCGGTGCGCTGTATTCGGACGAAACAATCGACGCGCTTGAGGCGGCATATAACGAAGGACTTGCGGCTGCCGACACAACTCAGGCGGCAATAAACAGCGCGGCGGCAAAGCTTAAAGCCGCAATCGACGCGCTTGAATTTAAAGATCCGCTTGCCATCGTCAGCAATAATGCTATAACTCAAATTGATATAGATTATTATAAAAATAATATGGGCGGTATGGAGCTTAAAAAAATAGAAACCGGTGCAAGCTATACATGGCTTGAGGGCTCAAACAGCGATTTGGTTAACACCGATACAGATAATGACGGACAGGAAATGATAGGCGGTCAATTTACAAATAACTCCGGACCGCAAGCTGCAAACACAGGCTGGACAGCGGGTTTAATGCCGTCAACGGCTTTGTTTGACTTAAAGGACGCGTATTATATAAGCCGTTTGGATGTATTTTCAAGAGTATCCAAAGCTAATCAACTCGGAGAAATCGTGATAAAAGCGGGAGACAACCCGGACGAGATGACAATTATCGCGGAAACAACCGGTGTTGTGCCGAACGAGCCTAAGGATAATACAATTTATCCTACGGTAACGGAATTTTCACCCGTATCGGCAAGATATGTGTCAATATCATTTAAAAATGCCAAAACAACATACAGCGGAGGAACGTCATGGCAGTACTGTCTCGGCGAAATTGTAATTTTCGGACGTAAGGCGGTAATTCCCAGAAATGACCTTGCGGACAAAATAAGCGAAGCACAGACGCTTTTGAGCGAGGATAATTATTCGGAGGCGAGCACGAACGCATTGAGGACGGCGCTTGAAGCGGCGCAAGCGACTTATGCAAACGAAAATGCAGGATACAGCGAGGTAAGAGCGGCAATTAACGCACTTACTAAGGCAATTGAAGCACTTGAAGAAAAACCGTCGTCAGTTCTTACGAAAAAGATAGCGGCGGCAAAGGAATACATAAATAACGAGGAATACTCAAAGACAAGCCGTGACAGCTTGGCTGCAAAGACAGCATCTGCGGAAGCACTTCTTGCAAGCGGAACGGCAACGGAGGATGAGCTTAAAGCGGCGGCAGCGGAAATTGACGCGGCAATCAAAGCACTTGCGGAAAGTCCGAAAATAGAGCTTAAAGCAAGAATTGCGAAAGCTAAAAAATATTCTGAGGAAAGCAATTACTCGGCATCAAGCTGGGCAAGGCTTTCGGAAAAATTAGCGGCAGCGGAAGCTATTTTGGCAGATACGCAGGCAGAGGACGAAGCGGTTTCGGCAGCTACGAAAGCGTTAAACAGCGCGATGAGCACTCTTGAGGAAAATCCGAAAATAACACTTGCGGCACTTATTGAGGAGTCAAACGGTTATACCGATTTGTTCCCGTATACAGATGAAAGCCGTGCGGCATTTAATGCGGCAAAAGAAGAGGCGCAGAGTGTATATGCAAATGAAAACGCCGATGAGACAACCCTCAAAGCGGCTTGCGAAAGCTTGGCAGATGCAATTAGTTTGTTGACATTGAGGGGCGGCAACAAGCTTCTTTCGCAAAATACCATGTGGGAATCTGACTGGCAAACCACCGGATATGTAAAAAAGAATGTTTTGCAGGAGAGAATTTCCGGTACTTCGCTTACGGTAAGCGGAGATCAAGGGCTTGTTAATTCCGGAACAAACAAGCTTTTGGGCGGAGGCTTGATGAATTCTGCCGGAGAATACTGTGCTTTTGCAACGTGGGATGACGGAAGGCAATCGGAGGGGACAGCTGAGTATATATATGACCTCGGCGGAGTATATTACATAAACGGTGTGGACTTGGCAAGCAGATTTATATATACCTCCGAAAGCGAAAAACGTCTGTTGAAGGAATATAAGGTTGACCTCAGTACGGACGGCGAAAATTATACCGAGGTGGGAACAAAGTATCCGCGTACAACCCTTAAAAACGGAGAGGATTATACCGACGGAGGCGGTTATCCGATGTTTACCGAATACAGCTTTAATGCACAAAAAGCAAGATATGTAAAAATTACGACGAAGAAATGCGTAGGCTATACATATATTTTGCATGAATTGTTTGTAAGAGGCGGAATTGTTAACGAAAATAAGATAAATATAGAAAAAACTGCGGACGGCGTACATGCCGAAGCTGTTTTAAACGGCAGTGAGAAATCGGCTCAAATGGCAATAGCGGTTTACGGCAGTGACGGAAAATTGTCGGGAATATCGCTGGGCGAAAAGAAAACAATGACCGACGGCAAAACGGTTGTATCGGCAGACGCAAAGGTTGATATAGGCGGATATGCAAAGGCAATGACCTTTGATTCGATTGATGGAATGAAGCCGATTATCGACTATGCAACATCGGCACGATTTGTTAATACCGAATTTACCGTTTCCGATATGTTCGGAGACCATGCAGTGCTGCAAAGAGACCAAAGCCTGCCGATTTTCGGTAAAGCGACAACGGGAACAGAAATAACGGCAACTATAGACGGAAAGAATTATACTGCAACAGCAGACGAGAACGGAGATTGGATTTGTTACGCAGACCCGATTTCGCTGAGTGCCGGCGCATATACACTTTCGGTAACCGACGGCGAAACAACATATACATACAACGATCTGCTTGCGGGCGATGTATGGCTGTTCTCGGGTCAATCAAACATGTGGTGGAGAGTTAAATGGTGCTTAAATGCTGATGCAAATATTCAGGATGCGGATAATTATCCGAATATCAGATATTATCAAGTACCTGTTTGCGGAGCGGAGACACCGCAGGATAAAGTAAGCGATTTGCACGACAACGATGAAATAGGCAAGGGCTGGAAAGTATCTTCTTCGGAGATAGCAAATAATTTCTCGGCTCTGGCATTTATGACAGCAAGAAATCTTAACAAAGAATTGAATGTTCCGATAGGCGTTATAGAAGCGGCAAGAGGCGGAACGGGAATTGAAGGCTTTATAAGCCGAGAGGGCTTTGCAAACAGTAATGTGGAAAGATATTATTCATATATCGACCGTTCGCTGTACTTTAACGGAATGATAAATCCGATAATTCCTTACGGAATTAAAGGTGCTTTCTGGTATCAGGGCTGTAACAATCATCAGCCGAACAACAATATCTATCTTGATGAAGAGATTGCACTTTTAAAGGATTGGCGCACACGCTGGGGGAATGATTTTTACTTCATCCTTTCCGAACTTGCGGCATATAACGGCGGTTCGGGCTTCCCGGCAATTCGTCAGGCACAGCTTGATTTGAGAGACAAAGCGGAGAATGTGGGAGTAATTTCAATTATGGATGTTATTCCGGACAATCCGAGCAATATTCACCCGGTTAATAAACAGCCGGTTGCGGACAGATTCGCGCTTTGCGCAGAGGGAATGGTATACGGGAAAGATGTTGAATATTTATTCCCGGCACCGGAAAGCTGTGCAATTAACGATGACGGAAGTGTTACCGTAACCTTTAAGGATGTTTACGGCGGACTTAAAGCGGACGGAGATGTTACCGGATTTGAACTTGTTCAGGGCGGCAATGTGTATTCGGCAGCGGCACAGATAACATCGGCAAATACAATAAAGGTATCTGCGGCGGGTGTAACTGCTCCGACACAAATACGCTACTGCTATAAACCGTACCCCGAAAAGGTATTGAATTTGTTCAACTCGGCAGACCTTTCGGCAACACCGTTTATAATGGATTTAAACTAAAATTGATATAAAATGAGCCATAGCGCAGTGCTGTGGCTCATTTTATATTGAGAAATGTTATTATACATTCTTCGGCGGACGTTTTCCGAAATATTGGTATATATTGCATTTTATCATACCGTTGTAAAGCTTGCGCCTTTTATCCGCCTTTCGGCCGAAAAAGTCCTCAAATTTTTCGTTTGAGGCGATAATATAATAAGACCAATCCGGAAGACGGGAAAACGTTTTGCCTATTTCGGAGTAAAGCTTTTCGCATTCCTGAATATCTCCGAGACGCTCGCCGTAGGGAGGATTGCATATCACCGAGCCGTATCGGGTTTTTGACGAGAAATTTTGCGCGGGCATAACCGAAAAGCTTATTGCATCGTCAACTCCGGCAATTTTGGCATTTTCGCGTGCTATTTCTACCGTTTCGGCATCTATGTCAGACGCGTATATTTCCAAAGGGAGTGCGCGTTTTAAGCTTTGAGCTTCCTCTTTTGCCTGTGCCCAAAGTGAGGAGTCTATAAATTTGAAATTTTGTGCGGAAAAGCTTCTTGTAAGTCCGGGTGCTATGTTTCGCTTGAACATAGCCGCTTCAATCGGAATAGTCCCCGAGCCGCAAAAAGGGTCGCAGAGCGGATATTCGAATTTCCAATAACTCATTGTAACCATAGCGGCGGCAATGGTTTCTTTAAGCGGAGCGGCATTTGCGATACGACGGTAGCCGCGCTTGTGAAGTCCGTCTCCGGAGGTGTCTATCATAAGCGTAACTTTGTCTTTCATTACGGAAAACTGTATCTGATAAGCTTCTTCATCCTCGGGAAGCCATTCGGTTTCATATTTTGCGCAAAGCTTATCGGCAATCGCTTTTTTTATTATTGCCTGACAGTCGCGCATGCTGGCAAGCTGAGATTTCAGACAATAGCCTTTTACAGGGAAAGCTCCGTTTTTTGGTATAAACCGGCTCCAATCGAGAGCCTTGGTATTTTCAAAAAGCTCGTCAAAGGTAAGCGCGTTAAATTCGCCGACTTTTATCAGCACTCTTTCTCCGCAGCGCAGCCACATATTTGCGCGGCATATTGCATTTTCATCCCCTTTAAAGGTAACTCTGCCGTCTTCTGTATGAATATCGTCATATCCGAGACGTTTAAGCTCACGTACTGCAAATGCTTCATTTCCGAACAGCGTCGGTACTATCAATTCAAATTGTTCCATTATCTTTTGTGTCTCCTTTTTCTTTGGCTGCGGTAAGTATGATTTATTTTTTTCTCACGCGCGCGCCTGTGTTTGTATTCTCTTTTTTGAAGCTTGTCAATATCGTCCATTGTTGCATTTTCGGCAAAAATAAATTCCACTCTTCTCAAGCCAAGGTCGCACCGCGCTACGGCAATTTCAACAGAGTCGCCTATTTTGAATATTTTTCCGCTGTCTCTGCCGGTGAGCGTTCGGTTTTCGGCATCAAAAATATAGTAGTCGTCTTTGATATTTTCCAATCGTATCAAACCCTCGACGGTATTTTCAAGTTCGGCAAATATTCCGAAATCGGTTACGGAGGAAATTTTTGCGTCAAATATATATCCTATATAGCGGGACATATAATAAGTCTTTAAAAGGTCGTCAACATCGCGCTCGATGTCCTGTGCACGTCTTTCGGCATCACTTGATTTTTTTGCGGCTTCTTCGGCAAATTTTTCGTATTTGTCAAGATTTTTACCGTCTAAAAAATCCTTTAGTATTCTGTGAATTGCAAGGTCGGGATAACGGCGGATAGGCGAAGTAAAATGACAGTAGTATTTCGCTGCGAGACCGAAGTGACCGAGATTTTCCGGCTTGTATTCCGCTTTCATGAGCGAACGCAGAGTGTATACCGAAATCATATGTTCTTCGTCCATGCCCTTAACTTTATCCAAAACCTGCTGAAGAGCTTTCGGTCGGATAGGCTCTGTTTCGGAAAATTTACCTTTAATGCCTATACCGAATGATGATATAAATTTTTGAAAATCGCGCATATTTTCAAAAGTAGGCGGCTCATGAACGCGGTAGACAAAAGGTATTTCCGCCCAAAAAGCATACTCGGCAATTGTTTCGTTTGCCGAAAGCATAAAATCCTCTATTATTTTATGCGATATTTCCCGCTTTTCGGGGAGAATGTCAATCGGCTCGCCCAAATCGTTCACTTTAATTTCAGATTCCGGAAAATCAAAATCAATACTGCCGCGTTCGACTCTTTTTTTTCGTATTATATCCGATAATGCTTTCATTTGCCTTAAAGTCGGGATAAGATACTCATATTTTGAAAGCAACTCTTTTGACGGATTTTCCAAAAGAGCCGCAGTGTCGGAATAGGTCATGCGCTCTTTTGAACAAATTACACTTTTTACAAGCTCATGCGAAAGCATTTCACCGTTTTGAGAAAAATTCATAAATACCGAAAGAGTAAGTCTGTCTTCATGCGGATTTAAGCTGCAAATGCCGTTTGAAAGCTTTTTCGGAAGCATCGGAATAACGCGGTCGGGAAGATATATACTTGTCCCGCGCGCGAAAGCTTCCTTGTCAAGT
>CAKSJU010000032.1 GCA_934463455.1 uncultured Clostridia bacterium
TGGAGGAGAGGATGGGATTCGAACCCACGAATGCTATTAACATTACAGCATTTCCAATGCTGCGCCTTCGACCTCTCGGCCACCTCTCCGAAAGCACTTAAATATTATATACTATTAATAACAAAATGTCAAGTGTTTTAAAGAAAAAAACTTAAAATCCAATAAAACAATATAATATGTTGACAAATGTATAAAAAAATAGTATAATATATACAGGTGGGACAAATAAAAAATTATAAATGGAGATTGTGCCGTAATGTATTTTTTAAAAAGATTGGAAGAAACTGTGATTATCAGTATGATTTCATCACTGCCGATATATATTTTATTTAGACTGGGATTAGTACTTACAACAAAAATTGAAGCATTTATTGCTTTTTTTATTTCGGCTTTTGCATTTTACATCCTTAACGGTTTGTGTTTGAAAAGGCATCTGGCTCATACACTTAACAGAAAAATGTACTTATATATAAATTTGATGTTGTTTGCTGTACAGCTGGCAATTTGTTTTTTGTGTATAGGTTTCGGTAATATAGGTACATATATTGCTTTTTTCGGATATTCGAAATTGCTCAGGATTTTTTTGCCGGATCCGTTTTCGGATTCGATGGCTTATGCTTTTATTTCAGCAGGTATATTTTATTTTTTGTATTTGGGAATGATATTGTATTTTCCTCTTACAGCTAAGGAAAAAGTGAATACAATAATTGAAGAAATGGAAGAATTTTCTGTATCCGATGATATACCGGAGAAAAATTTTAAGCCGAAAAAGAAAAATATCAAAAGGGCATATGATGAGGATTTTATTGCCGAAGCTGTCAGAACAGCGGCTGTTCGAGGTATAAAAGAGGCATCGGAAGAGCTGGGGGTTTCAAGATACAGTATTGAAAAATGGTGCGAGAAGAACAAAGAAGTTTTTGATACGGCATTAAAAGAAGCGGAAGCTGCTGCGGAAGAGGCAGCGGAGGAGAATGGATATACGCAGGATGCTGCGGAAGAAAACGGCGAAGGAGAATAGAATATGATACATTTGGTTATCAGACGTTTTGTTGAAACTATATTGGTAGGAATTCTTTCGTCAATGCCCGCATATCTGTTTTTAAGAGACGGAACCGTTCATATGAGTGCGGCGAAAGGTGTTCTTTTGTTTATGTTTACGGCTTTAATATTCGGAGCACTCAGTATATTTTTATTCAGGAAATGTGTATTTATATTACTTGATAAAAATATGTATGTCAAGGTGAACTTATATGCAATAGGTGCGGCGGTACTTATGAATATTTTATTTTTGTTTGCGGAAAATAAAGAATTGTACATTTCCTTTTTTTCATATACAAAATGTATAAAAGCTTTTACGCCAGAAGTATTTCCGGGGGTACTGCGTACTTTTATATCTCTGTTATTTTTTTGGAGCGCTTATACGGCGGAAATGTATTTTTGCCCTAAATTGTTTGGCAGGCAAATCAGAATTATGAGAGAATGCGCAGAGGAGTATCAATCTGAAGAATAACAATAATAGGGTATGGAAAAAAGTTTAATTTATTTTTCCTATTCCCTCAAAAGGCGGTGTACTTTTTATACACCGCCTTTTGCTTGTACTGCATAAAGCGGCATATTTTTTAATAAACGGTAAATTTTTTAAAAAAATTTCAAAAATCTATGTTCTTTTTTGAAAAAGTGTGGTATAATAAAATGTAATAATGATAAAGTAGGTGAATTGCGTGCTGAAAAGTATGACCGGATACGGCAGATGTGAAATGCCGGAGGAAGGCAGAAAAGTATTGGTGGAAATTAAATCCGTAAATCACAGATATTCGGATTATACCGTTAAGCTTCCGAGGTATTACGGCTTTTTGGAGGACAGAATAAGAAAAAAGGTTTCGGAGACAATATCAAGAGGTAAAGTTGATATATTTGTGTCTATCGAAAATTATAATGATAACGATACGGAAATATCATTAAAAGAAGACTATGCAAAAAATTACATAGAAACCTTATACGCATTGCGGGACAAGTTCGGATTAAAAGATGATATTTCGGTTACATCCGTTGCGAGAAATCAAGATATATTCAATGTTGAACGCAAGCAGGAGGATGAGGAAGAAATCTGGAAAGCGGTAGAGCCCGCATTGTCCGGAGCGTTGTCTGCATTCGTTGCTATGCGTGCGAGAGAGGGAGAGCGGATACAGGCTGATTTGCAGCAGCGTATTGAATATATGAAAACTCTTGCGGTAAAAATAGATGAGCGTTCGCCCGAGACGGTTTCGGAGTACAAGGATAAATTGTATTCAAAAATCAAAGAAATTCTTGCCGATAAAGAAATTGATGAAGCGAGAATATTAACCGAAGTGGCAATTTTTGCGGATAAAGTGGCTATAAATGAAGAGATGGTGCGTCTGTCAAGCCATTTTGAAGAATTTTACAATATTATATCAGCTAATGAGCCGGCAGGCAGAAAGCTTGATTTTCTTATTCAGGAAATTAACAGAGAGATTAATACAACAGGCTCAAAAGCAAATGATATAGAGATAGCAAAGCTTGTGGTTGAGCTTAAAGCGGAGACCGAAAAGCTTCGTGAACAAATTCAGAACATAGAATAAGGGGGATTAACGTGAAACTGATTAACATAGGCTTCGGCAACATGGTTTCGGCAAACCGCCTTGTTGCAGTGGTAAGCCCGGAATCCGCTCCGATAAAAAGAATTATACGTGAGGCGGAGGACAAGGGTATGCTTGTTAATGCAACCTACGGCAGAAGAACACGCGCCGTGTTGGTAAGCGACAGCGGACATATAATATTATCGTCATTGCAGCCGGAGACGGTGGCAAATCGTCTTACGGCAACAGAGGGCGAAGACGAGGAGGCAATATATGAATAAGGGTAATCTGTTTGTTATTTCGGGACCTTCGGGAACGGGAAAAGGAACGGTTTGCGAAGAAATTTTGAAGCTTGAGCCGATATTTTTGTCTGTTTCCGCAACCACGCGCGAAAGGCGAAATAATGAGGTTGACGGAGTGACATATAATTATACAACCAAAGAACAGTTTAAACGAATGATAGACAATGATGAAATGCTCGAATGGGCTGTTTACGGGAATAATTACTACGGCACACCGAAAAAAAATGTTGAAAATCTCCTTGAACAAGGAAAGAATGTATTGCTGGAAATAGAGCCGCAGGGAGCGCTGAAGGTAAAAAATCTTATGCCGGAGGCTTTTCTGATATTTCTAATTCCGCCGTCCATGAAAGAATTGAAAAAAAGACTTTCCGAGCGCGGCAGAGAAAACGAAGAGCAGATAAAAACGAGGCTGGAGGCTGCGGCGTGGGAAATGAATCAAGCACCGAAATATAATGAAATTGTTGTTAATGATAAGCTTGACATCTGTGTTGAACATATAATTAAAATTATTCATAAAAGAAATGAAAAAACTATGGAATTGGAGAGATTGTTAAATGAGAAAATCTAGCTTAAAAAGAAATGAAGATTCAACTATTATGATTAAACCGGGAATTACAACCCTTTCAAGATGTGTTGATTCACGATACACTCTTGTGACAATGGTTGCAAAGCGTGCGAGAATGTTGGGAAATGACGAGGGATTGGTACCGTGCGGGTCTAAAAAGGCGGTATCGATTGCGGTTGAAGAAGTAGCATCGGGAAAAGTAGGCTATATACGCAGAGAAAGATGCTATAATGAAGATACTTTTTATACAGACAATATAAAAGATGATGCGGTTAATCTTGATGAGATTGAAAATGAGAAAACAGCGGAAGAGGAAGCAAAAGCGGAATAAATTCGGAAAGGCGAGTGTAGCTTAAGTGATAGCGCAGGTTATAGTTAATCACAATTCAAAAGCGGTAGATAAACTCTACGATTATCGTGTGCCTAAAGAAGCAGAAGATAAAATCGGAGTCGGATTTCGCGTTATAGTGCCGTTTGGCAGAGGAAATCAGCAAAAAGAGGCCTTTGTATTTAAGATTAACGAAAAATCAAGAGCTAAAGAGCTTAAGGAGATAGAAAGCGTAGTAGATAAAGAGCGCGTGTTTGACGATAAAATGCTGAAGCTGATTTATTGGATGCGCGAAAAATATTTGTGTTCGTATATCGATATTATACGAGCTGTCGTTCCGGCGGGAATTTCGGCAAAGCCGGAGGAGTGGATTGTTATTGCAAATCCGAATGTTCCGCTTCGCTCGCAAACTCAAAAAAAAATATTTGATATATTAAACGATAACGGCGGCGCATGTGAAATAAATTACTTCATGCAGTTTTTTGAAAATAATGTCAGAGCGCATATTTCGAGAATGTGCGAAAACGGTGTGCTGAAATTGGAATACAGAGAGAATATAAAGGTAAAGGACAGGCAAATACGTGTTGCAAAGCTTGATATAGATGAAGCGGATTTGAATGATGAAACAGAGCTTTTATATAAAAACAGAGCTTATGCTCAGGCAAAAATACTGGAAATTCTTTCGGGGAATGAGTTTATCGCAGTTTCGGATTTGGTAAAGTTTGCGGATTGCAGCTACAATACTGTATCGGCATTGGAGAAAAAAGGTCTGATTAAGCTGATGAATATAACGGTGCTGCGTCAGCCGGAAACCGTAATGGAAGTAAAAAGAAGCACACCGCCGCAATTGAATGATGAGCAAAAAGCCGCTGCCGAAAAAATTTCGGAATTGATAAATGCGGAAAAATATGCGTCCGCACTTCTTTACGGAGTGACAGGAAGCGGAAAAACCGAAGTGTTTATGAACGCTATTGAAAACGTGATTGCAAAGGGAAAACAGGCGATAATGCTTGTGCCGGAAATATCTCTCACTCCGCAGACGGTTAACCGATTTACAAGCAGATTCGGAAAAAGAATAGCAATTATGCACAGCGGACTTTCTCTCGGAGAAAGATATGACCAATGGAAAAGAATACGAAGCGGAGAAGCCGACATTGTGATAGGTGCGAGATCGGCTGTTTTTGCACCTTGTAATAATATAGGAATTATAATAATGGATGAGGAGCATGAGCAGACCTATAAGTCTGAAATGCCGCCGAGATACGAAACTCATGAAGTAGCAAAATTCAGGGCTGCACAGCACGATGCCGTATTGCTTTTGGCATCGGCGACACCGTCGGTGAAAAGCTTTCAAAAAGCTTTAAACGGTGAACATGTACTTTTAAAATTGACAAAACGTGCCAACGCGGGGCATATGCCCGAGGTTATAATAACCGATATGAGGAAAGAGCTTGAAGAAGGCAACAAATCTATCTTCAGCCGCAGGCTGGCAGAAGAAATTGAAAAAAATCTTCAAAATAAAGAACAAACGATTTTATTTTTAAACAGAAGAGGTTTTTCTACTTTTGTATCTTGCCGAAGCTGCGGGTTTGTTGCAAGATGTCCGTCCTGCAGCATTTCTCTTACATATCATAAGTTTTCGAACAGCTTGAAGTGTCATTACTGCGGATATACTCATCCGGATTATGAAGTGTGCCCGGTTTGCGGAAGTAAATATATACGATATTTCGGAGGCGGAACGCAAAAAGTTGAAGAAGAAGTAAAAAAGCTTTTTCCGAACGCATCAACAATAAGAATGGATGTGGATACCACCGGCAGGAAATATGCTCATGAGAAAATTCTAAATGAATTTGATAAAAAGAAAATTGATATATTAATAGGTACTCAAATGGTTGCAAAGGGGTTGGATTTTGAAAATGTAACTCTTGTCGGAGTAATTTCGGCGGATGTTATGCTGAATCTTGATGACTTCAGAGCAAGCGAACGAAGCTTTTCGATTTTGGAACAGGTTACGGGGCGGGCAGGCAGAGCAAAAAAGCCCGGCAGAGCCGTAATTCAAACTTATTCTCCGGATAATACATCGGTGATATGTACAAAAAAGCATGATTACTTGGAATTTTATCAATCGGAAATAGCGATGCGCAGCGCGTTATGGTATCCGCCGTTTTGCGAAATGGTGCTTGTTATGTTTTCATCATCAAGCGAACATTTGACGGCACAGGCTGCCAGATATTTTCTAAAATGTATAGCAAAAATAAAAAAATCGGAGCAGAGAGTGCAGATACTCGGACCGATACCGTCTGCCGTGTCAAAGATAAAAAACAAGTATAGATGGCAGCTTGTTATAAAATGTGAAAATTCGGACAGATTAAATGTTATTTTGGAAGAGGCGAGAAGCACCGCGGCAAAAAGTTATAAGCATGTATCTGTTGTAATAGATAAAAATCCTAACGGGATTTAAATCGGAGTTCAACTCTCATCTTTGCTTACAAGGAACAGAGCTTGCGACAGATTATATAGGAAAGGAAGCCTGATTATGGCAATTAGAGAAATAAGAAAAAAAGATGATGAAATATTAACGAAAGTATGTAAAGAGGTCAAAGTATTTGATAACAGGCTTGCGATTTTACTTGATGATATGTATGAAACGATGCAGAAAAACAATGGTGTCGGGCTTGCCGCACCGCAGGTGGGAATATTAAAGCGTGCGGTGGTGGTTGATGTCGGTGACGGCAGAATAGAGCTTATTAACCCGATTATTATAAAACAAAGCGGTAAGCAGACCGGCAGCGAAGGCTGCCTGAGTGTTCCGGGAGTTTTCGGAGAAGTTGAAAGACCGAAAAAAGTTACGGTAAAGGCTCAGGACAGAAACGGGAATACATTTGAAGTTAAAGGCGAAGACCTGCTTGCGCGGGCATTCTGCCATGAAATAGACCATTTGGAGGGAAAACTCTTTTTGGATAAGGTAATAAGATTTATTGAAGAATAATTTGCATTTTACGGGAGGATTTTGCTTTGAAAATTCTTTTTATGGGTACGCCGGATATTGCGGCGGTTTCTTTGAAGTATTTGATTGATTGCGGAAAAAACATCGTAGGTGTGGTTACACAGCCGGATAAACCGCGCGGAAGAAAGCAAATAATGACACCGCCTGAGACAAAAACTATGGCAATTAATGCGGGAATACCGGTTTTTCAGCCGGAAAAAGTGAAAAACGGCGAACTGATGCCTGTTTTGGAAGAGCTAAAGCCTGATTTGATTGCTGTTGTCGCTTACGGAAAAATACTTCCGGAGGAGGTACTCAATTATCCGAAATACGGATGTGTTAACATGCACGGCTCTCTTTTGCCGAAATACAGAGGCGCGGCTCCTATTCAATGGGCGGTAATAAACGGAGAAAAAATAACAGGTGTTACGACGCAGAAAATGGATAAAGGTATGGACACCGGAGATATTTTAATGACAAAACAAATTGAAATAGGCGAGTATGAAACATCCGAACAGCTTTTTGACAGAATGGCGATACTCGGAGCGGAGGTTTTGAACGAGACAATAGACAATATTGAAAACCTTGTCCCGGTGCCGCAAAAAAATAATGAAGCAACATATGCACCGATGATTGAAAAAGATATGGCGAATATTGATTGGTCAAAGAGTGCGCGTGAAATATCAAAATTAATATGCGGGATGAATTCGTGGCCGATTGCATATACTCAATATATGGGTGAAACAATGAAAATATATGAGGCAATTGTATCCGATGAAGCATTTGAAGGCAAAATTGGTGAAATTAAAGATATTAAGGGCGAAATAAAGGTTAAATGCGGAAAGGATGTATTGATAATAAAATCACTGCAATTTCCGGGAAGTAAAAGAATGTCGGCAGCTGATTACCTGTGCGGACATTCAATAAATAACGGTGTCGTTTTGGGCGAATAAAGAAAGGACGAAAAAATTATGATGTATCCGTACGGTTATTATTTTGACCCCACTTATGTTTTGATAATTATTGCTTTTATGCTGTCGATGTTTGCTTCATTCGGAGTAAAAAGCACATTTTCTAAGTACAGTAATGTGAGAAATGCAAAAGGAATGACAGGCTGTGGCGCGGCGAGAACAATTCTTGACAGAAACGGACTGTATAATATCAGAATAGAACATGTTGCCGGAGATTTGACCGACCATTACGACCCGAGAGCGGATGTTATACGGCTTTCGGATGCAACGTATAACTCGTCGTCGGTTGCAGCAGTGGGAGTTGCGGCTCATGAAGCGGGGCATGCCATTCAGCATGCGGTCGGATATAAGCCTATAAAAATGCGTAATGCGTTTGTACCGGCGGCAAATATAGGCTCATGGCTTTCAATGCCGCTTTTTGTACTGGGTCTTATTCTGGCAAATGACCATCTTGCATTAACGGGAGTGATTTTGTTTTCGGCAGTGCTGCTTTTTCAGCTTATAACCTTGCCGGTTGAATTTGACGCAAGCGGAAGAGCTTTAAAAATTCTGGACTCTTCCGGCATGTTGTCCGAGGAAGAAGTCGGTCAGGCAAAAAAAGTATTAAAAGCGGCGGCAATGACTTATGTTGCGGCTGTTGCATCGACTGCATTACAGCTTTTAAGACTTGTGCTGATATTCAATAACAGAAGGCGGGATTAATTTTGGCAAATGCGAGAGAAACAGCGTTGTTGACTTTGTATAAAATTGAATATGAGGGTGCTTATTCTAATATAGAATTAAAAAAAACTCTTTCTGCCGCAAAATTAAGTCAAAGTGATGCGGGATTGGTGACAGTGCTTGTTTACGGTATTCTTCAGCGTGAGATTACTCTTGAATATGTGATAGAGCAATATTCGAGCATAAAAATAAAAAAAATATCAAAATACATTCTGATTATCTTGAAAATCGGGTTATACCAAATATTGTATATGGATAAAATCCCCGAGAGTGCAGCTGTTGATGAATGTGTAAAGCTTGCAAAAAAGTACGGTTTTAAAAGCTCGGGATTTGTAAACGGAGTTTTGAGAAGTTTTTTGAGGAACGAAAAGAAAATATCTTTTCCGACAGATAAAATCGAAAAGGCAGCGGCAGAAAACTCTTTCCCAAAAATGCTTGTCGAAGAGTGGATAAACCGCTTCGGCTATGATTTTGCATGCGAATTAATGAAATCATTGAATGAAATTGCGCCTATGTGCGTAAGAGTAAACTTATTAAAAACAGATAAAGAAAAAATGCTTGCGCAGCTGGAAAATGCGGAAGCGGGGAAAATATCTCCGTCCGCAATTTACACAAAGGGGTTTGATGTCGGAACAAGCAGCGAGTATAAAGAGGGCTTAATTATGCCGCAGGATGAGGCGGCAATGCTTGCATGTGAGATACTTGCTCCGAAAAAAGGTGATGTTGTTATTGATTTATGCGCCGCTCCCGGCGGTAAAACAACATACATAGCACAGCTTATGGAAAATAAGGGAAAAATCCTTGCGTTTGATATACATGAGCATAAGATACAACTGATAACGGAAAATGCAAAAAGGTTGGGGATTGATATAATATCCGCATATGAGGGAAATTCTTCCGAATATAATGAAAACTACAGAGAGTGTGCGGATTGTGTTTTGGCAGATGTTCCTTGTTCGGGACTCGGAATAATCAGAAAAAAACCGGAGATTAAAAAAAGGTATCAAAAATCCGAAGAATTGTACGAAATTCAATATAAAATTCTGGAAAATGCCGCAAAATATTTAAAAATCGGCGGCAGCCTGGTATACAGTACCTGTACAATCGAGACGGAAGAAAATGAAAAAATTATCTCGAAATTCTTAAAAGAACATAACGAGTTCGAAACGGTTGATATAAGTTCTTATTTTAAAAATGAAAAGGCTTCCGCAAAAAAAGGATATGTTACTTTGTATCCCAATGCGGACGGGACGGACGGTTTTTTTATTGCGAAGCTTGAAAAAGGTGCGTTAAAGTGATTGATTTAAAGGATTTGGAATTTAAAGAGCTTGAAAATTTCATATTGGAGCAAGGCGAGCCGAAATTCAGAGCAAAGCAGATTTTTAAATGGCTGCACAGCGGTGCGGAAAGCTTTGATGAAATGACAAACCTGTCTAAAAAAACAAGAGAAAAACTATCGGGTGTATCTTTCGTTTCCCGTCTTAAAATAAGGGAAAAATATGTTTCCAAAATTGACGGTACAATAAAATATTTGTTTGAACTTGAGGACGGTAATTGCATAGAGAGTGTTATAATGTACTATAAGCACGGAATAACAATTTGTATTTCCTCACAAGTGGGCTGCCGAATGGGATGCGGATTTTGTGCGTCAACAATAGGCGGATTGTACCGCTCTCTCTCACCCGGGGAAATATTAAACCAGGTTATATTTGCCGAAAAGGATATAGGTGAGAGAATAAGCAATATCGTGATGATGGGAATAGGAGAGCCCTTGGATAACTATGAAAATGTTGTGAAATTTTTGCATAACGTTAATCATCCCGACGGAATTTGTATAGGTTATCGGCATATTTCGCTTTCGACTTGCGGAGTGGTGGACAAAATAAAGCTTTTGGCAGAGGAAAATCTGCCGATTACGCTGTCAATTTCGCTTCACGCCCCAAACAATGAAATAAGAAATTCCATAATGCCGATAAATAAAAAATATCCTATAGAAGTGTTGATTTCGGCATGCAGGGAATATATAAAAGCCACCGGACGGAGAATAAGCTTTGAATATGCGCTTATATCCGGTGTGAATGACAGCAGGGAAAATGCAAAAGAATTGTCGCATCTTTTAAAAGGAATGCTGTGCCATATTAATTTAATACCGGTAAATTCGGTAAAGGAAAGAAACTATAAAAAAGGAAGCGCAGAGAACATAAGAGAATTTCAGGAGTGTCTGATTGGTCTTGGTATGAATGCGACGGTTAGGAGAGAATTGGGAAGCGACATAAGCGCGTCATGCGGACAGCTTAGAAAGAAAATAATTGATAACGAAGGGAAATGAGGTGACCGGTACATTGAGAATAGGTGCATTAAGCGATATTGGTAAACAGCGCAGCGGCAATGAGGATTCTTATTTTGTTTACAGAAATCAAAATCTTATAGGCGGAATGGTAGCCGACGGAATGGGCGGAGAAAATGCCGGCGAGGTTGCAAGCTCCATGGCATGCTCGATTGTAAAAGAGTATATCATAAATGAATTTAATCCCGAAATGGATTATATGCAGCTTGCCGAAACTGTAAGACGTGCTTTTTTGGAGGCTAACAGCAAAATTTTTGCGTACTCGAAAAAAGATAAACAGCTCGAAGGCATGGGAACAACCTCAACGCTTGCGATAATTTACAAACAAAAGCTGATAGTGGTACATGTCGGCGACAGCAGAGTGTATCTTATCGATGAAAACGGTATTTATCAGCACACGAAAGACCATTCGTATGTTCAGGAATTGCTGTCAAGAGGTGAAATCACAAAGGAATCCGCAATGCAGCATCCGGCAAAAAATTATATAACACGTGCTGTTGGTACGGACGATATTTTAAAAGCCGATGTTACAGTGTCAGACTATAACGGCGAGGTCGTTGTAATATGCAGCGACGGACTTTCGAATATGCTGTGTGACAGCCAGATAGAGGAAATTATCAAATCAAGTGACGATTTGCAGTCGGATGTGGTTGAGCTTGTTAAGCTTGCCAATAAAAAAGGCGGCTTGGATAATATTACGGTTATTGCTTTTTCGAATAATTAAGTAAGGAAGGACAGCTGATATATGGAATATAATTTAATAGGAAGAACCTTGGGCGGAAGATATGAAATACTTGAAATAATCGGCAACGGAGGAATGGCAACGGTTTATAAGGCAAAATGTAACCTTTTGAACAGATATGTTGCCGTAAAAGTGCTTAAAGAGACTTTGAGAAGTGATGAAGAGGTTGTAAAACGTTTTATAACCGAATCACGTGCTGCGGCAAGTATGTCGCACCACAATATAGTATCGGTATACGATGTCGGTGAGACGGAAGAGGGACTTAACTACATAGTAATGGAATATGTAGACGGAATGACGTTGAAAGAATATATAAAAAGACAGGGAAGACTGAATTGGCGCGAGGCATGCGAATTTGCATATCAAATTGCAAGAGCGCTTGAATGTGCGCATGAGCATGGAATAATTCACAGGGATATAAAACCTCATAATATTATTCTTACAAATGACGGTACACTGAAAGTGACCGATTTCGGAATTGCAAGAACAACCACTTCCGATACGGTTAAAATGTCGGGAGGGCAGGATGTATTCGGTTCTGTTCAGTATATTTCGCCCGAACAGGCTCGCGGCGGTTATGTGGACGAGCGTTCGGACATATATTCTTTGGGAGTTGTGCTTTACGAAATGCTTTCGGGAAAGCTTCCGTTTGACGGGGACAATCCTGTATCCGTAGCACTTCAAAAGCTTGAGGGCGAAGCGGAGGATATAAGAGAAGCGGCAGATGATATTCCGGATGAAGTTGCCGACATCGTTATGAAAGCAATTGCCAAAGAGCAGTATGTGAGATATCAGCATGCTTCCGACATGGCATTGGAGCTTCGGGAAATCCTTGATGAAGCGGCGGAAAAACCGTCTGCGCTTAAAAGGGGAAAACAAAAGATGAAAAAGAGTAAGAAAAAAAGTAACAATAAAATTATTATGCTGGCAGTTGTACTGGCGTGTGTGCTTGGAGCAGTAACATATTTGTATTTTTCGGGCGGTATAAAAGAATATCAGGTTCCGAATTTGATGGATATGACTTTGGAAGAAGCAATTGCCGCGGCGGAAAATGTTGATTTTAAAATTGACGAGGATAAAATCACATATGAGACTTCGGATGAATTTGAAGAGGGCAAAATAATGAAACAAACCCCGGGAGCAAACACATATGTCAGAAGACATAAGGCTATTACTGTTGTTATAAGCTCCGGTCTCGGAAACGGTGATATTGAAGTGCCGAGCGTTATCGGTCTTGATTACGCAAAAGCAACCTCAGAATTAAGAAAATTAAATTTGAAATATAAAAAAATCGAGGAAACATCAGACAAACCGCTCAATCAGGTTGTAAATCAAACTCCGAAAAGCGGTACAACCGTAACGGAAAATTATGTTGTTTTGCTTCATGTTTCAAACGGTGCGGGAGAGCCTTCGCCTTCTCCGAGCGAAGATACGGAGAGCATACCGATTCCGAAACTGGTTGGAAGTACGCTTGAAACTGCGGAAATGGCAATAAAAAGCTCCGGCTTAAAGCGAGGCAATATAAGTAAAGAAAACTCGGACAAACCGGTGGGGACGGTTATTTCTCAAAGTCCGAAAGCCGGCAGCGAATCACCTAAGGGCAGTTATGTAGATTTGGTTGTGAGTGCAGGCCCGGGAGAGGTGCAGACGCAAACTCCGGCAGCTACCAAAGAGCCGCTCAAGAAAAAAACCTTGACTATTCAGCTGCCGCAGACCGAGTCGGGGAGCGTCCATGTTGAAGTTGTGGCAAACGGCTCGAAAATATATGACAAGCAGCATCAATGTTCCGAAGGTAAGGTAGATATTACTGTTGCCGCAAAGAACGACGCTACTGTACAGGTTTATTTTGACGGTGTTCTTCAGCTTACAAAAACGGTAGAATTTTAAAAACGGCGGAGGTTAGATTTTTTGACTGGGATTGTTGTAAAGGGAATCGGCGGATTTTATTATATAAAAACAGAAACCGGCGATATTGTCGAATGCAGAGCAAGAGGTGTTTTCAGAAAAGAGAAGATAAAGCCCATGATAGGAGATAGGGTGAATGTTGAAAACGGCAGTCTTGCCGAAATTCTGCCGCGGAAAAATCTTCTTGTACGTCCGCCTGTTGCAAATATTGATAATCTTGTAATTGTTTCGGCGGCGGCATCGCCGCAGCCGGACTTTCTCCTTATCGATAAAATGATTATTAATGCAGAAAAAGTCGGAATTAAACCGATTATATGCGTTAATAAAACCGATTTGGCATCGGATGAGAGAATTATACAAACATATAAAAAGGCAGGTTATCCGACGGTGAGTGTCTGCGCTCGGGATAAAACGGGATTAAGTGAGCTGATGCCGTTTTTAAAGGATAAAACCACAGCATTTGCGGGGCTTTCGGGAGTAGGCAAATCAAGCATATTAACGCTTATTACCGGAAAAGAACTGAAAACCGGCAGTGTCAGCGAAAAAATAAAAAGAGGAAAGCATACAACAAGGCATGTCGAGCTTTCCGAGCTGGAGGACGGCGGTTTTGTGCTGGATACACCGGGTTTCAGCTTATATGAGGTAGAGGATATAAAAGCTGCGGAGCTGGCAGATTATTTCCCTGAATTTAAAGGAGAAGATTGTCGCTTTAAAGGTTGTTCGCATATTAATGAGCCGGGATGCGCAGTAAAGGAGAAGCTTTCTGCCGGAGAAATTGCGGATACGCGGTACGAAAGCTATTCGATGCTTTACGAGCAATTAAAACAGATTAAGGATTGGGAAAAATAACAGAAAAGAGGACAAGAATGGAAATGATTTTAGCACCGTCTATTTTATCAGCGGATTTTGGGATATTAAGAGAGCAAGTTAAAAAAACAGAAAATGCGGGAGCAAAATGGCTGCATATAGATGTAATGGATGGGATTTTTGTTCCTAATATAAGCTTCGGTGCAGTGGTATACAAATCAATAAGGGATTATTCGGGGCAGTTTTTTGATGTTCATCTTATGATAACCGAGCCGGAACGGTACATAAATGATTTTGTAAAAGCGGGAGCAGACGGTATTACTTTTCATATTGAAGCCACTCAAAATCCCAAGCAATGTATTGACATGATTCACAGCGCGGGTTTAAAGGCAGGAATAGCGATTAATCCCGAAACCGAAACCGAAAAAATCGAAAAGTATTTATCCGACGTTGATATGGCTCTTGTCATGAGTGTTCATCCGGGACACGGGGGACAAAGCTATATAGAGGATGTAAACGAAAAAATAGTACGTTTAAGAAAAATAACGGGAGATAATTTTAATATCCAGGTAGACGGCGGTATTAATGCCGATAATATAAAGAAAGTATATAGTTTGGGTGCAAATGTTTTGGTTGCGGGGTCGGCAGTGTTCAAAGGCGATATTGAGACTTCGGTAAAAACTCTTATTTCAAGATGCGGTGAATAATTTATGAGAGCGGTTATAATTGCAAACGGAAAAGTTTTTGACTATGAAAAGATAAAAAAATATATAAAAAAAGGTGATTATATAATATGTGCCGACGGCGGATATGACCATGCAATAAAGCTTGGAGTAACGCCTGATGTTTTAATCGGTGATATGGATTCTGTAAAGTCAAAAGATTTACAGGTAGAAAAGATAGTATATCCGAAAAGGAAAGATTGGACAGACAGCGAAATCGTAATCGATTACGCGCGCGGCAAGGGATTTGACGAGTTGGTGCTTCTGGGTTTTACCGGAGGACGCGCCGACCATATGCTCACAAATATATTTATGCTTGCGCGCAACGCCGACATCGATATGTTAATTGCAGATGAAAACAGTGAAATAAAGCTTGCAAAAAAAGACAATATTGTTTTCGGGAAAAAAGGCGATATTGTTTCGATAATTCCGATTAACGGAAATTTGGAAAATGTCAGTACGGAAAATTTGGAATATCCTTTGAATACCGAGACCTTGTATTTTGGAGAGGGCAGAGGCGTAAGCAACGTTATGACTTCGGATAAATGCAGAATTACAATAGGAGCGGGACAGGGACTCATTATAAAAAGTGTGGATTAGGGGCGAAAAAATGATATATCTTGATAATGCTTCGACGACAAAGCCATCCAAAAAAGCGACAGAGGCTTTTTTGGATGCTTGTGAAAATTTCGGTAATCCGTCGAGCCTTCACAAATTGGGATTAAATTCCGAAAAAATAATAAATAAATCAAAGGAACAAATTGCGTCCGCACTCGGAATATCTGCAAAGGATATTTACTTTACATCCGGCGGTACGGAAGCGAATAATATGGCGATACTCGGCTATTGCAGAGCAAATAAAAAAAGAGCAAATGAGATTATTACTACCGCAGTTGAACATCCGTCGGTAATGTCGCCGTTTAAAATTCTTGAAGAAGAAGGTTTTTTCGTTACTTACCTCGGAGTTGACAGAGACGGAAGAATAGATTTAAATGAGCTTGAAGCTGCGTTGTCGGACAAGACTCTTTTTGTAAGCGTTATGGCTGCAAATAATGAGGTAGGAACAATAATGCCGATAGATAAAATAAAGTCTGTTATGAAGAAAAAAGCACCAAATTCGGTTTTGCATGTAGATGCCGTTCAGGCTTTCGGAAAAATTCCGCTGAAGCCTGCCGCATGGGGGATTGATATGATGTCTTTGAGTGCACATAAAATTCATGGTATAAAAGGATGCGGAGCGCTGTATACGTCAACAGAGCGTTTAAAGCCGCTCTTATTCGGAGGAGGTCAGCAAAAGGAGCTTCGCTCGGGAACGGAAAATGTACCGGGAATTGCTGCTTTTGGAGCGGCTGTTTCAGAAATTAATACCGATAATTCCGAGATGCTGAAAGCACGGGCAGCTTTAAAAGAAAAAATTGCGAAAAAAATCGACAATGTAACATTTAACGGGTCGGATGAATTTCAGACGGGATACGTTTTAAATGTTTCGTTTAAAGGCATTAAGGCAGAAATTTTACTTCATATGCTGGAGACAAAGGAAATATATGTATCAACAGGCTCGGCGTGTTCGTCGCATAAGCCGATGCCGAGTCATGTTTTGACCGCAATGGGGGTTGACGCCGAAAATATAAAAGGAGCGGTCAGAATAAGTTTTTGTGAGCCGATTTCGGAAGAAGAGGCGGAAAAGGTTTCGCAGACAATTGCCGAATGTGTAGCCGAAGTTAGAAAATACGTCAGATAGAGGAGAAATATATCGATTATGAAAGAAATTATTTTGGTAAAATACGGAGAAATAATATTAAAAGGCGGTAACCGTTCAAGATTTGAGCGCGTGCTTGTAAATAATATAAAAAATTCGGTAAAAAATATTTCGGAAATAAAAATCAATGTAATGCAGGCGACGATTTATATAGATGTTGTTGAAGAAGATAAAATTGATGCTGTTATCGAGCAACTTTCGAGAGTGTTCGGAATTGTATCTATTACGCGTGCTTGTGTTTGTGAAAAGGATATTGAAAAAATAAAGCTTGCCGCTAAGGAGTATTGCAGAAACGAATTGATTCCCGGAGTGAAATTCAAGGTTGAAGCGAAAAGAGCGGATAAGAGCTTTCCTTATAATTCACTGCAAATAGGGATGGAAGTAGGCGGTTATTTGGATGATACTTGTGAAGGATTGATTGTTGATGTTCATCATCCCGAAATCACCGTAAAAGTGGAAGTAAGGGAGTTTGCGGCATATGTTTACTGTGCGGAGAATAAAATCCACGGACAGGGAGGCATGCCGTTGGGCACATCAAGCAAAGCAACTTTGCTGCTGTCGGGAGGAATTGACAGTCCTGTGGCGGGACATATGATTGCAAAGCGCGGAGTGGAAATTGACGCGGTTAATTTCTTCAGTTTCCCGTATACGAGTGACAGAGCAAAAGAAAAGGTTACAGAGCTTGCGGGAATACTTGCGCGCTATACATCAAAGATTAATCTGTATATTGTACCTTTTACGGAAATACAGCTTGCCATAAGAGACAATTGTCCTGAAGAACATATGACTCTTATTATGCGAAGATTTATGATGAAAATTGCCGAAAAGCTTGCGAGAAAGCATAAATCCTCGGCACTTATAACGGGAGAAAGTGTCGGGCAGGTGGCAAGTCAGACTATTGCCGCGCTGAACGTAACCAATTCGGTTGTAAAAATGCCTGTTTTAAGACCGCTTATAGGAATGGATAAGGAAGAAATAATAGTGCGTTCAAGACAAATCGGTACTTTTGATACGTCTATTTTGCCGTATGAAGATTGCTGCACGGTTTTCACACCGAAGCATCCGACAACAAATCCGAAGCTTGAAAGCGTTGAGAAAACCGAAGCTGTTTTGGATTGCGATGAATTGATACAAAAAGCGATAGATGGGGTTGAATTGATAGAGGTTTACCCTAAAGCGTAAAAATGTTTGTTAGGTAATTATAAAACATGGATTTTATAATTACCTAAAGTGTTTTTTGGAAGGAGTAAAAGCAAATGAATGCCGAATTGATTTCTGTGGGAACAGAGCTGCTGCTTGGTGAAATATTGAATACCGATGTTAAGTTTTTGTCCGAACAGCTTTGTATTCTCGGGATAAATGTTTATTATCAGACGGTTGTCGGAGATAATAAAAAAAGATTGGGAGAGGTTCTTGAAACAGCACTTTCAAGGTCGGATTTGATTATAGCGTCCGGAGGCTTGGGACCTACGCCCGATGATTTGACAAAAGAAGTTATAGCCGAAACGGTCGGGGAAAACTTGGTTTTGGATAAACAAAGTCTTGAAATGATAGAACGATATTTTAGAAAAACAAACCGTGAAATGCCAAAAAGCAATATAAAACAGGCAATGCTTCCCGAGCATTGCATAATTTTGCCGAATGATAACGGAACGGCACCGGGGTGTATAATAGAGAAAAACGGAAAAATCATAGTTATGCTGCCGGGACCTCCGAATGAAATCGTTCCGATGTTTAAATCGTATGTAATGCCGTATCTTACAGAAAAATCAGGAAAAACATTATACTCTCATACTTTCAAAATTTTCGGAATGGGTGAATCAAAAGTCGCGGAAATTATGAAAGATATGATGGAAAAAGGCACTAATCCGACCCTTGCGCCGTATGCGGAAACCGCAGGCGTAAGACTCAGACTTGCCGCAATGGCGGAAAATAAAGAAGAAGGAGAAGAGATAATTTCTTCGGCAAGAAAAGACATAATCAATAAATTGGGTAAATATATATATGCTGAGGAGGACAAGACCCTGCCGGAGACAACGGTTGAGATGATGATTGAAAAAAAATTAACCGTTTCGGCAGCCGAAAGCTGTACGGGCGGCATGTTTGCAAAGATGATTGTAGATATACCGGGGTGTTCGGAAATACTCGGCGAGAGCTTTGTGACATATTCAAATGCGGCTAAAATGAAATATCTCGGTGTAAAAGAAGAAACTCTTCAAAAATTCGGAGCGGTGAGCGAGGAAACAGCAAGAGAAATGTCGGAGGGAGTTTGCCGCAATACATCGTCGGATATAGGTATCGGCATTACAGGTATTGCAGGCCCCGGAGGCGGAACTAAAGAAAAACCGGTCGGCTTGGTTTATGTTTCCGTGACATATGATAATGTTACTGAGATAAGACGGCTTACTCTCGGCGGAAACCGTGAAAAGGTAAGATATACCGCGTGTCTTAACGCTTTTGATATGATTTTGAGACGAATAAAATAAAAAAAACTTGATTTTTGTCGAAAAATGATGTATAATATATACTGTAATTGTGGAACTGATTTGTTTCGGAAAGGAACTTAAGTTATGGGAAAAGATACTCAGCAAAAGGCTGTACCGACAGCAATATCGGAGCCTGAAGAAAAGAAAAAGGCGCTGGAAGCAATATTCGGTGTTATAGAAAAACAGTACGGCAAAGGGAGTATAATGAAGCTCGGAGATGCGCCGTCGGTAAGCGTGGATGTTATACCGACAGGCTCACTGACTCTTGATTTGGCTCTCGGTGTCGGCGGTGTGCCGAAAGGCAGAGTAATTGAAATTTACGGACCGGAATCCTCCGGAAAAACAACGGTTGCGCTGCATGTTGTGGCAGAAGCACAAAAAAGGGGAGGAGAAGCGGCGTTCATTGACGCGGAGCATGCTCTTGACCCGGAATATGCACAAAAGCTCGGTGTTGATATAGATAATCTTATAGTATCACAGCCGGACACAGGCGAACAGGCACTTGAAATTGCCGAAGCGCTTGTCAGAAGCGGAGCGTTGGATGTTATTGTAATTGACTCTGTTGCAGCTCTTGTTCCGAAAGTCGAAATTGAGGGCGAAATGGGAGATTCTCATGTCGGTCTTTTGGCAAGATTGATGTCTCAGGCACTTCGTAAACTGACGGGTATAACAAGCAAATCGGGTACGGCGGTTATATTTATAAATCAGCTCCGGGAAAAAGTCGGAGTTATGTACGGAAATCCGGAAACCACTCCCGGCGGACG
>CAKSJU010000033.1 GCA_934463455.1 uncultured Clostridia bacterium
CGCCTGCGGGCGTAGGAATAAGGTAGCATTTTTGATTTTCCGTCATTGCGTTTTACGCAATTTCCTACAAATTAAACAAAAGGGGCTGTTTAAAAAGCCGGTTGACTTTTTAAACAGCCCCTTACATGGGATATGAAAAAATTCGAAATTAACATCCCCATTTACCCTTTAACCGCGCCTGCCACAACCCCATCTATGATATACTTTTGACTGAACAAATAAAATATAACTATCGGAATTATAGCCAAAACCAAAAGTGCCATCATGGCTCCCATATCTATTGAACCGTATCCGCCTTTTAAATATTGAACTGCCAAAGGAATTGTCCTGTAATCGCTTCCGATCAGCAGAAGCGGAAGCAAATAATCGTTCCATATCCACATGGTATTGAGTATTGCAACGGTTATTGCAATAGGTTTTAAAATAGGCATTATTATTTTAAAAAATGTCGTAAACGGGTTGCATCCGTCCACCATTGCTGCTTCTTCAACTTCAATCGGCACAGATTTTACAAAGCCGGTATACATAAATATCGACAGTCCGCTTCCGAGCCCCAGATAAATTACAATAATCCCGATAGGATTGTCAAGAGACAGCATATTTGCGATTTTTACCATGGTATACATTATCATTTGGAACGGAATTACCATAGACAAAACAAACGCAAAGTATAAAAATTTTGTAAATCCGCTTTTAACTCTTACTATATACCATGCAGTCATTGATGGGAAAAATACAATTACGGCAACCGAAAAAACAGTTATAAAGAGCGAATATCCGAACGCACTTATAAAATTTGTTTTTTCCACTCCGCGCACATAATTTTCAAATCCCGTAAAGGTCCCGGAATCCGGAAATCTGAAAGGCATATCGGCAATATAAAACTGTCCTTTAAAAGAATTCATAAGCACTATAAATATCGGAATCAGAAATACAATTGCAAGAATTGTAAGCAATACTGTAAGTGCTTTATTATTTTTTTCCATTATTGCTCTATCTCCCTTCCCCTCGTGATATTAAGCTGAATAAGACCGATTGCGGCAAGTATTATCGAAAATACAACTGCTTTCGCTTGTCCTACTCCTTCATAGCCTACACTTCCGTAGAAGGTATTGTAAATATCGAGCGCAAGCATTTGTGTCTGCTTCGCCGGAGCACCGGCGGTAAGCGCGAGGTTTTGGTCGAACATTTTAAACGAGTTTGACAATGTTAAAAACAAGCATATTGTAATTGATGGCATTACAAGCGGAATTGTAACATTCTTTAAAGTCTGAAACGGATTTGCCCCGTCGATTTTTGCCGCTTCAATCAGAGACGGCGGAATATTCTGAATACCCGCAATATAAATAACCATCATATAACCAATCATTTGCCAATTTGACAATATTACAAGCCCCCAAAATCCGTAGGTTGCTTTATATGTGATTGTTACGCCAAACCTCAACAGAACACCGTTTATTATAAGCTGCCATATATAACCGAGAACTATTCCTCCGATTAAGTTCGGCATAAAAAATACTGTTCTGAAAATATTCCGCCCGCTTATTTTACGCGTCAAAAGCATGGCAAGAATAAAAGCGAATACATTTATCGTTATAATTGCCGCAATTGTAAATTTTACCGTAAAGGTAAGTGAATTTAAAAAATCCTTATTCGAAAAAGCTTTTAAATAATTTTCAAATCCGATAAATTTTGCATCGGCAACCGTGGTAAATTCCGCAAATGATAAATATATTCCCAAAAGAAAAGGTACTGCAAAGGCTATCAAAAAAGCTATAATTGTCGGTAAAATAAATATGGGAAAATATTTTTTTATTGATTTTTCCATTCTAATCCTCTCTTCTTTGACCTCAGGGCTTTATAAAAAGCCACGCTCTTTTTTATTTATCATGTTCACTTTTCCATTTTTCGATTACCGTTTTCTTTACATTTTCCCAGTCGGAATTTTCCTGTGCATATTGAAGCAAAGCATCACCGAAATAATTTTTAAATTCTTCGGACGGAAACGAAAGAAAAGTCCATTCTATATTATCTTTATCCGACTCTGCCCATTCCGAAACCTGTCTGCTTAACGGGTCGCTTGTTTTATCGTTTTCTTCGAAGCTTGTAAACGGTGCGTTAAATCCCAATTCATTCACGACATATTTTTTTCCCGTTTCGCTTGTAAAAAGCCATTCCAAAAAGGCTATGGATTCGGCTTTTTGTTCATCGCTTGCTTTATCATTTACAGCGAGATAGTTTTCGGTACCTATACACAATCCCTGCTTTTCTTCATTTTTAAACCCCATATAAATCGGCAAAAATTTTATATTTTCTTCTCTTACTGTATTTCCGCCGACTTCTTTAATCTGAGACCATGCCCAGTCGCCGTTTTGTACCATGGCACATTTGCCTAGCGCAAATTCAGCCATAGAATCCGATGTTGTTTTACCGCCCAAAAGTTTTTTTTCCGTAACGGAATTGTTTATATACAAATCAAAAATATTTTTATATTTATCGCTGTATTTAAACTCCACGTTTGAAGTTTCAACTCCGGTAGTTACCGTATCTTCTGCAGGATTTTTTTCATGAAATTCATGGTAAAACGGAATATTTGCCAAATGCGTCTGCCATCTCCATTGTTCTCCCGACCCGAGTGAAGTGGAAGCAAAAACTCCCTCTATCCCAAGTTCTTCTTTTTTTGCTTGCATGTCTTCAACAACTTCCTTGAGTTTATCAAAAGTATTTATCTCTTCTACAGAAGACAAAGAAGTTTTTTTATTCGGCAAAGAAAAATACTTGTCTGTTATTTCCGAATTATATATAATTCCGTACCCCTCTATAGCATACGGAATCGCATATACATTTCCGTCTCTTTTAATTGCCAGACTTTTATCCGAAAGCTTCTCATAAAGCACTGTATCATTCAAGTTTGTACAATATTCTTTCCATGATGCGTACCCTATCGGCCCGTTTACCTGAAAAATCGTCGGAGGATTTGCCTTTGCAATCTCCGATTTAAGAGTTTGCTCATAAGTACCGCTTGCAGCGGTAACAATTTTTACCGATTTACCTGTTTCTTTTTCATACTCTGAGGCTACTTTTTTATATACTTCCGCAATTTCCGGTTTGAAATTCAAAAAGTAAACACCGCTTGTTTTTTTGTTATCTCCGCATCCCGAAAATGTCAACAGTACGGCAGCACATATAAAAGATGAAATTATTCTTTTCATTTCATACCCAATCCTTTCTGTGTAAAAGCTTTTTTAAGCTTATTTCATTTGTTATATAATATTATATCCCACCAAATGAAAAATATTTATAAAATACACCACAAAGAAAATTTATATAAAAAAGCTTTTGATAAAAGCTCCGCCTGCGGGCGTAGGAATAAGGTAGCATTTTTGATTTTCCGTCATTGCGTTTTACGCAATTTCCTACAAATTAAAAAAATTCGGGAAAATTCCGAAAAATCTTCCCAAATTTTTTTATAGATTCCTTAGTATACGTGATCCAGCGTGATAACCGCATTATATTTTTGATTTACATTCTTAAGTTTTTCTTTTATTTTGCCCTCCAGCTTTTCCCGCTCATAAAAATCCACCGGAACTTCAACATCAAATATCAGATTAATTGTATTTTCCCCGTCGGTCATCCTGAAATCATGAATGTTCAGAGTTTCATCTATTGATTTTACTGCATCAACAACTACTTTTTTCAGTTCGTTTCTTCTTTCACAGTCCACCGCAATCGGATCCATATGAATAACCGTATGTATTCCCATTTTTTCTTCAATTTCTTTTTCCAAACCGTCTATTATTTCATGAATTTTCACTATATCCGAATTATCCGGAACTTCCGCATGTACCGAAGCCATAACTCGCCCCGGACCGTAGTCGTGAACAATTAAATCGTGGACTCCGGCAATATGCTCGCCGGACATAATTATTTTTTTTATTTCATCAACCGTTTCTTTTTGCGGCGGCATTCCCAAAAGCATACCGATTGTATCGCGCGCTATATCTATACCCGATTTAATTATAATCAGAGAAACAATAACGCCGACAACTCCGTCAAGCCACATGACGTTTATAAGCTTTGTCAAAGCAGTCGTTATTATAACCGCAAGCGTTGATATAACGTCATTTATACTGTCTTTTGACGTAGCAATCAATATAGAGGAACTAATTTTTTCCCCGATATATTTATTATACGAATACATCCAAACCTTGATAAGAACAGACAGCGTTAACAAAACCAAAAGTGGCAAGCTTATATCAACATTATCCGGATTAAATATTTTTTCCGCCGCTGTTTTTAAAAGCTCAAAGCCTACCAAAATAATAAAAAACGACACTATAAGCGCCGATATATATTCAAATCTGCCATGACCGAACGGGTGCTCCCTATCCGGCTTTTTATTACTCAGTTTTGCCCCTATAACCGATACCAGAGAAGACCCTGTATCGGACAAATTATTAAATGCGTCGGAAATAACGGCAATACTACCCATTGTACTTCCGACAACAATTTTTACGGCAAACAAAATAAAATTGCAGATAATTCCCAAAACGCCGCCCAGCACAGAGTAATTTTCTCTTACCTTTGCATCGGTAACATTGTCTTTATCTTTTATGAATTTATTTATAATCAGCTTAATCATCTTACCCCTCTTTTATTCAATACCCAATGCAGCTTTTGCCAGGCTGTCTGCCATATCATTATATTTGTCACCGGAATGACCTTTTACCTTATGAAAACTTATATTAACCTGCTTTGAATATTTTTTATAAATATCACGATATGCAATCGTTCCTTCTTTGTTAGCCTGCCATTCACCGCTGCACCATTTTTCTATACCCGCATAATCATAATATATTTCAACATCCGCAATATTATTCTCGGCGCAGTATTTCATAACAAATTCCGCGCCTTTTATTTCACCGGCAACATTGCGCATTGACGCAAGATTATTATCCGAAAAAGCCTCTTTAAAATACTTTTCCTCTCCGTTATATAAAAATACCGCACCAAAAGAAAACATGCGTTTTGAGTGCAGATAGCTTCCGTCAACATAAGCAACCGCGCAATCGGAAGATACTGTCTTTTTTTTCTCACCGCATATATACAGCTTAGCTTCTTCTTCGGTCGGAAAGCTTTTATATTCCGCACCGGAATACCCGTCTACCTGTTTTTTACATTCATCCCAGGTGGTAAAAACACCGACTTTCCGCCCATGCTTTACCGCATAATATTTCTTCTTTTGTGCCATGATAATCTCCATTCTGCCGCCGTGCAAATGTATTTTAAGAGTAATTCACTATATTATAAATTGGCGGTGTATAAAAAGTACACCGCCTTTTGAGGGGATAGCAAAAAGGCGTTGTAATATAATAAAAATCGAAAATTTTGAGATTTTTTTCAAAAATCACTAAAATAGATTATTTTATTATATATACTTTTCAAGTAATACATGCCTTTTTGCGTTCCGGACTTTTTTTACATCCCCAATTTCTTTTTTTATATGCGAAGCAGTATAACGGCAATTCTGAAAAATACAATCAGAGAAACCGCATCCACAATTGTTGTGATAAAAGGACTTGCCATAACCGCAGGGTCAAATCCGATTTTTTTTGCAGCCATAGGAAGAGTACAGCCTATAAGCTTTGCAATTATAACGGTAATCACCAAAGTCAGACAAACAACCGCAGCAACTATTACGGCATTTTGTCCGCTTGCCACAATCGAGCTGCGGTCAATAAGCATCATTTTCACAAAATTTGCCGCTGCCAAAGTAACACCACATGCTATTGCAACTCTTAGTTCTTTCCAAATTACCTTAAATACGTCTCTCATTTCCACATCGCCGATAGACATGCTTCGGATTATTGTTACCGATGATTGTCCTCCGGAATTACCTCCGGTATCCATAAGCATAGGAATAAATGAAGTAAGAACTACGCATGCCGAAAGAGCATCCTCAAAAGAGCTGATTATTTTACCGGTAAAAGTTGCCGAAATCATCAAAAGCAGAAGCCACGGTATTCTCTTTTTATATGTTTCTATAACACCTGTCTTTAAATACGGTTTATCCGACGGTGTAATAGCAGCCATCTTTTCAATATCTTCCGTATTCTCTTCTTCCAATACATCGATAGCGTCATCGACGGTTACAATTCCGACCAAGCGTCTCTCTTTATCAACTACGGGTATAGCAAGAAAATCATATTTTCCGAATTGTCTTGCAACCTCTTCCTTGTCGTCGGTAGTATTTGCATATATTATGTTTGTTTCCATGATTTCGGTAAGCTGTTCACTTTGATCTGCCAAAAGCAGCTCCTTAACCGAAACAAGTCCCATTAATTTTCTGTTAGAATCGGTGACATAGCAGGTATAAATAGTTTCCTTGTCTACTCCGGTTCTTCTTATATGAGTAAATGCATCTTCTACCGTCATATTTTCTCTTAAATCCACATACTCGGTAGTCATAATACTTCCTGCGCTGTCTTTCGGGTAATTCAGTATTTCATTTATGCTGTGTCGCATTTCGCTGTCCGAATGTTTTAATATACGCTTTACAACATTTGCGGGCATTTCCTCAATAATGTCAACAGCGTCGTCAACATAAAGTTCTTCCCATACTTCTTTTAACTCGCTGTCGCTGAAGCCGGTTATTAAAAGCTCCTGCATATCACTTTCGAGTTCAACAAAAACCTCTGCTGCCAATTCCTTCGGCAAAAGTCTGAAAAGCAGCGGCAGCTTGTTATCCGGCATTTCGTCAAACAAAATTGCAATATCCGCCGCTTCGAGATTAGTGAGCTCTTGTTTTATTTCAGCATATTTTTTTTTATCAAGCAAATTTATTATTTTTTCTTCCAATTCCATTTATAATTCCTCCCATCATAGATGAGCGGAGCATGCAATATCAAGGCATGAAAACAACAAGCAAGCTGCAATTGTTTTCATTTTTATAATGAACGCATCGCCCGCCCGGTTTTAAATTGCCGCTGCTTCCGGTTTCCATTTTCTCACATCCTTTTATCACATAAAATTACAGATAGTTATAAAATATAATTTTAGAATTATCAATCACATAATATTATTCCGGAATTACCGTAACATCATCCGGAATTTCCACCGTATCCTCCGAACTGCTGTCCGACGGCTTTTGGGTTACCTCCGACGGCTCATGCGTGGATTGGCTTTGATTTGTTTCACTCTCTGCATCGTCGGTTTCATTTTTTGCCGACGGTGACGGAGTCTCATTTTTTTTTGCCGCAGAGCCATGATTCGTACAATGTTTTGTAGGCTCTGTTCCGCTGATAAAATATTCAACGGATGACGTACAGCCGGAATTTGCAAGTTTTCCCGATTTGGTACAAATTTTCGCTTCCACTACTCCCGGCGGCACGCTAAATTCTTTTACCGGCAAATCCGAATGCACTTTTTCCATAACCATTCCCCAAAGCTTTGCGGAAATATTTGTTGTTACTCCCGCATTTCTTATAGAAGCATTCTGGTCAAAACCATACCATACCGCCCCGACATAATACGGAGTATATCCGACAAACCATTTATCGTTATCGTTGTTGGTTGTTCCTGTTTTACCCGCCGCAGGCATTTTATCAAGCTTTGCAAGACGTCCCGTTCCGCTTTTTCCTTTTATTACCGATGTCAAAAGCGATGTTATGATAAATGACGTTTCCGGCGAAATTGAATTTTCCTCCGCCGCATTGTTTTCAAGCAAAAGCTTGCCCTTGTTGTCGATTACTTTTGTATATGTGTGCGGCTTTACATATTTTCCGCCGTTTGCAAAAACTCCGTACGCAGCCGCCATTTCCTTAACCGTCACTCCGTAGGTAAGTCCTCCCAATCCAAGCGGACTCAATGACTTATCAGAATCGGCAAGAGTTGAAATGTGGAATTTGTTCTTCAAAAAGCTGTAACTCGAATCAACACCAAGCTGCTGCAATGCACGCACTGCCGTAGTATTCGAAGAAATTTCAAATGCTTTTCTGAGAGGAATATTTCCTTTATAGCCCGAATAAGCGTTTTTAGGACTCCAATCCCCTATAGTAAGCTTTTCATCCTCCAGTATTGACGCTGCGGTAAGCTTTTTCAATTCTATCAACGGCGCATAAACCGACAACGGCTTAAACGACGAGCCCGGTTGTCTCTTTGTTTGCGTTGCACGGTTAAGCCCGCGGCTGTCTGTTTTTTTACCCTTACCGCCCACCATAGCTTTTATTTCTCCGTTTGAAGGATCAATAATAATCATAGCCGATTGTGCTTTTTTTGCAGCTGATGAAGACGGAAAATTCGATTCATTTTCAAATATACTTTCCACTTTTTCCTGAATATCATTATTCATGGTAGTATATATCTTCAGTCCGCCGTTATATACCTGCTGTGTTGCAAATTCCTCGGAATACCCCTTTTGGTTTTGCAAATCGCTTATGATATCATTTATTACCTGATCTACAAAATACGAATAAATTTTTGACTGTCTTTCCTTATGATTTTTACTCAAACCCAAATCACTGCCCGAGGCTTCGTTATATTCCTCTTCTCCTATCATGCCGAGTTCTTTCATTTTTTTCAAAACAACATTACGTTTATTAAGAGCATTTTCAGGATTTTTAATAGGGTTAAAGTATGTCGGCCGCTGAGTAATTCCCGCAATAGTTGCCGCTTCCGGCAAAGTCAAATCAATAGTTTTCTTGTCGAAATACAAATTTGACGCCGCTTCTATACCGTTACAATTATTTGCAAAAAATACAACATTCAAATACAGTGTAATTATTTCATCCTTTGAAAGCTCCCTTTCAAGGGCTATAGCGCGCATCATTTCCTTAATTTTTCTGATAGGCGTACGCTTGTCTTCATGTGTTATATTTTTTACAAGCTGCTGAGTTATTGTACTTCCGCCATAGCTTCTTTTTCCGCGGGTAACCTTTTCTATTGTCCAGTTGATGACAGCACCGGCAGTACGTTTAATATCAACACCTTTATGTTTGTAAAATCTTTCATCTTCTATTGCTACAACCGCATCTTTTACAACATCCGGAATTTCGTCCGGTTCGAGCCAAATCCGATTGCCGTCATCATAAAGCTGTTCAAGCTCATATGAATTTCCCAGTTCATCTGTATAATATACCATCGAAGAATAATTAAGAGACAGATTGTGTACATCCATATCTTTCATTTCACGCGAAATTGCCGCATACATCCCGACAAAAATTCCGCTTCCGACTACCACGCACACAAAAAAGCACATTAATACAGCTGTGCGAAGCTTTTTGAATATCGGATTCTTTTTCTTTGTCTTTTTAGTTTGTTTTGCTGAAGCAGCCGATTTCCCCGAAGAAATTTCCGACACGGGAATACGTCTTGTACGCTGCATTGCTTCCGATGAACGCTTTACCTTTTTTTTATCATTTTTAAAAGCGAATACTGAGCTTTTCCTTCTCTGTCTTCTCAAGGTATCGTTTCCCCCCGTAAAAATATACTATCATTATAATTATAGTACAAATTATCAAAATTTGCAACTGTTTATTTTAAAAAACCTAATTTTGTTTATCTTTTTCTGTATTCTCCCGGCGATACTCCGTAAATTTCTTTAAAATGTCTGTAAAACAGTTTTTTATCACTGTACCCGGATTCACGCATTGCGGTTTCTACCGAAATATTTTTATTATTTAATAGTTCCGCAGCTTTATGTACTCTTTTTTCCTTTATATAAGCGCAAAAGCTTTTACCGCAGTATTGCTTTAAAAGGCGGCTGAAATATGTAGGATTGTAAAAGCTTTTTGCAGCAATATCCGCAAGATGTATTTTTTCTGCGCAATGCTCGTCTATATATTCCATAATATACGGCATTATCTCTTTAATTTCATTTCCCTCTTCTCTGTGCAGCTTTCTCAAAAGCATGGTAAACAAAATTCTGACATATCCGCAAAGAGCCGATTTATATCCTATTTTTTTATTATTATATTCCGAAATCATCATATTAATCAGATTATCCGCTTCTTCAAGCTCTCTCCCGGAAAAATGTACGCATTGATCATTAAAATTTTCAACGTTCGAAAATTCTTTAAACATACTGTGAGCAAACATTTCGGTGATACTGTCCGAGTCTATCAATTCATTACTCAAAAAACGAGGCTCAAGCAAAATATTTACAAATTTAATTTCATTCCCCGCACTGTATCCATGGGGCTGTCCGTATGAAATAAAAAGCAGATCTCCGTGCGATACTTTATATTCCTTACCGTCAATATATTGCATGCCTTTACCGGACATGATATAAACCAATTCTATGAATTCATGCAAATGAGCACTTTCGGTTAGGGTTGTTTCATGAACTTTTATCGCAATATTTTCATTTTGTGTTATTTCAGTGTTTTTTTTATATAAATACATACGTTATCACCAATAGTACAATGGGGCTGCAAAGGAATTTTTCCTTTATTCAGCCCCATAAAAAATCTATTTTCTTGCAGCAAGTGCAGCTCCTATAATGCCGGCTTCATTAAACAATGTGGCAATACTGATCCGTGTTTTCGGCATATATCTGTTATATTGATATTTATCAACATATTCTATAATCGGCTTGAGAAGATAATCTCCCTCTTTGCTTATGCCGCCGCCGATTACCAATTTTTCCGGCTGGAAAATATTAATCATTCCCATAATACCGTCAGCAACGTATTCAATGTATTTTTTAACTACCGCTTCAGCTGCCTTATCGCCTTCTTTTGCAGCTGTAAATGCTGTTCTTCCGCTTACTTTGCCTTCTTTTTCCGCCACCTTGTGCATTGCACTGTCCGGATTGTTTTTCATAGCTTCCTCTGTCTGACGGATAAGCGCAGTTACCGAGGCATAAGCTTCCCAGCATCCTTTGTTTCCGCATGTGCACAAAACTCCGTCATGCACAAGCGTAACATGTCCCAATTCTCCGGCAACTCCGTTAAAGCCGCGATAGATTTTTTTATCAATAATAACTCCGCCGCCTACTCCCGTTCCGAGAGTAATAAAAACAAAATTGTCAACTCCGCCGCCGTTTACTATATATTCGCCGAAAGCTGCCGCATTTGCGTCATTTTCCACATTTACCGGCAAATCAATATATTTTTGCAATTCCGCAGCTATAGGCGTATGGTCCATATTTATATTATTCGAATATGCAACAACTCCGTTTGCATTATCTATAGAGCCCGGGCTTCCGATACCGATAGCCTTAATATCCTTAAGAGTAAGTCCCGCATCGGCAGTGACCTTTTTGCAAACCTCCGCCATATCTTTAACAATCTCTGAATAATGTCTTTCGTTCATTGTCGGTGTAGAGCCCTGTGACAAAATTTTTCCGTTTTCATCAACAACGCCTGCCGCAATATTTGTTCCGCCCAAATCCACTCCGATATAATACATAATTGTTTCTCCTTTTATTCTAATCTTTTTTTATCGCCTGTATAAAATCCAAATCACGGATATTATATTTTTTCAAGCATGTTTTATCAAATGTAACCGCCTCACTGTCTTCATATGCCGGCTCATTAAAAAGAATTTCGTCTCCCGAATAGCCGACCGCATATAAAGTGTGCGGATAAACAGTGTATCTTACCATTACTCCCTTAGGGTTTTTATCCAATGCTTCTTTTAATGCGGCGATTGCAGCATCATCCGTTTCCGCATTTATGTACGTTGCACCTTTCCACGATTCATATCGTTTGAAATACTGCGAATTTTCATCAAGTGCCGGAGTAAATGCAACATTAAATTCCTCTATAATATTTCTGTGCTGCATGAACGCTCCGGAGCCGCTTTTTTTGTTTATTTCCGCAACCATATCCGGGGTTACAAGATTTTCAAGCGTTTCGGTAAGAGCCATTGCATATGCGCAAACCCAGCAATAACCGTTTCCTCCGTTTTCGAAGCCCCATTCCTGCTGTCTTTGTGAGAAAAATACTTTTTTATCATTAGAAAAAGTAAAATTACTTTTATATTCCTCAATTTTTTCTTCTTTTGTTTCACCGTTCGGATATATATCTATATTCCCTGTTTTACTGTCCCATTTAACTTCGGCATTCACAACCTCGGAAACATTCCGAAGCGGAAGATACGTATATCCGCCGCTTAAGCAAGGCGGCTGCGTCAGCACTATTTCTTTTCCGTTAATTTCTGCCTCCGCGCTGTCGATTTTGGCACGAAATTCAAAATCATCATTCCATAAAACAATTGATTTTGTGTCGTTAAACCATATTATTCCCAAGCCGAGAGACTCTGCAATATCACGAATCGGAACCATTGTACAGTCATCTTTTACAATTGAGTTATTTATTTGTCTTTCATTTATTCCATGAACCCGGATGACATTTTTTTCTGCCGCATATGCCGGAATTATTGCTGACATAACAGCAGAAGCAGTCAAAACCGCTGCCAAAAATTTTTTCATCTGTTATTCAATCCTTTTCATAATTAACAATAACACTATATTATAATAGCCTATTTTTGTTAAAAAGTCAATACATTTCCTATCAACTGTAATATTTTTTTAATAATGTTCCTTCATACGCATTTTTCGCAATTCGTTCCTCTTTTTCCCCGCTTCCCAAAGCAAACGGTCCTCGTCGGTTTCAAGTATAAGTCCCGGAACCTTTGTAGGGGTTTGATTTTCGTCCAATGCAACCATTACAATATATGCTTCATTTATAAGTCTTTTGGTTCCGTCCATATTTTCCACAAATGTTTTTACCTGTACTTCCATTGAAGTTCTTCCGACATATGTGAGCCTGCCCTTTAACGCAAGAACTTCATTCTGAAAAGCAGGTTTTTTAAATTGAAGTGTATCAACAACTACCGTAGTAACATTATGCCCCGAATGTCTGCGAGCCGTTACGGCGGCGACAATATCAATCCACTCCATAAGCGTACCGCCGAACAGACGGTTATAACCGTTCATATCCGCCTTCGTTAAAACCTGTACATGCTCTGTATAGGAATCCAAAGGTCTTTTTTCCATGCTTTTTCCTCCTCAAATATAACCATGATGCAGATGTTTCCCATACAGGCCGCAATCTGCCCGAGACTCCGCTCCTTGCAAAGAGCATTGCTTCGATAAAAAGGGGCAAAATTACTGCCCGATAAGGCAGATTTGCCCCCCAAAAATACGAATATAAACTTATTCTTTGATTTTTGCTCCGCACTTAGAGCAATATTCCGCATTTTCCGCGCAATATTCTCCGCACTCGGGACATATTGACGAATTACTTAAATCAGCTATTTTGGTTTTTATCTCTGCAATTTCCGCATACAAAGCTTCTACAGCTGCAAGTTTTTCGGAAATACTTTCCGGAAAATCGCTTCCGCTTTTATACTCATCATATACACTTTTCCCGATTTCCGCCAAAATATCCTTAATTTTTGTTTCATTCATGCCTATGGCATAATTAAACTTTGTTTTATTAATTAAATTATTTGTTTTGTTAACCGCACTTCCGGCAAATTTTTCAGCCTCGGAAAATACTTTATCCGCGCCTTGTTTTATTCTATCCACAAATTGTTCATCCATATCAATTCCCATAGCCTTTCTGCCCACCGGTAGTTTTTTAAATATACACGTCTCTTATCGTGGGCGGATAAGGCGTATAACAGGGAATCATGCACGTCGCAGTTTCGTGCCGAAAACACAAAACTTTTTTCGGCAGTGCAGTCAATTCCGCCGGAGACTTAACATAAAATTGGTGTTAAATTTCCTTTTTTATTTCTCGGGAAATTATTTCCCTGATATTATTATATCACATTATTTCGTATTTGACAATATTTTAATTTGCCAAAGTTTGCTCATGCTCTTCATACGTCTTTGTGAAAATATGGCTTCCGTCATTTTTCTCTTCATCTGTATGATAGTACAAATAATCATGTTTTTCCGGATTTAAAGCAGCCTTTATAGACTTAATTCCCGGATTTGATATAGGCCCTGCCGGCAATCCCTCATACATATAAGTATTATACGGCGATTTTATTTCTAAATCCTTATAGTATACCTTCTGCTTATCATATATTCCGTCGGTAATTGCATAAAGTACCGTAGCACACATTTGAAGCTTCATGCCTTTATCAAGACGATTTTTAATAACGCCGGATATTGCCGCACGTTCGGAATCGAGCTTTGCTTCCCTTTCAATAATTGACGCCGTTGTGATAATATCATATATATTATCCGTACTGCCTGATACACTCGAATACTCTTTTTCAAATGTCTTCAGCATTTCGTCAATAACCTCTTCGGGAGAAACATCTTTATAAAATTCATACGTTGACGGGAACAAAAAACCTTGAAGCTTATATTTTATGCCTTCTTTTTCCGGGATTTTTTTTAAAAAACCGTAATCATAGTCGGCATTAAGAGCTTTTTCTATACTCTCTCGGTCTCCTATTCCCTCATCTGTCATTTTTTTAATAATGTTTTCAACAGAGTATCCCTCCGGGATTGTAAGGCGTACAGTTTCTTTTTTTGCTCCCTCTTTTACAAGAGTTTCAACAACATCTCCGTAACTCATTCCGTCTTTAAAATTAAAATCACCGAACTTTAAATTGCCTCTGTTTCCGGAAATAATTACCTCGGCAATAAATTTCATTTTCTTGGAAATAACTTTTTCTTTTTTCAATGTGTCAGCCACATCAAACAATGAACTTCCTTGGGCTATTTCCACATTTTTATCGCCTTTTACCCTATCATATCCGAAAAAAATATTCCCCAGTGCCAATATCAATGCAAAAGCAACCAGCAAGACAGTAACGGTTTTTTTTCTTTTCTTTTTTTTCAGCCGTTCGGCACGGCGCTGTTCTATACTGTCTGAATTACTCACAATTCCTCATCTCCGCTCACCATTTTTTTAAATTCTTCTTCCGTAATAATTTTCACTCCGAGATTTTGCGCTTTTTCCAATTTACTTCCCGCTTCTTCTCCTGCAAGAACATAGCTTGTCTTTTTTGAAACGGAGGACGATGTTTTACCTCCGTATTTTTCTATTATTTCCGAAGCTTCACTTCTTGTATAAGTCGGCAGTGTGCCTGTTAAAACGAATGTTTTTCCTTCAAAAATTTTCGGAAGCACATCGTCGCTTTCTTCATCTTCAAGAGAAATTCCTGCCGATTTCAGCTTTTCTATAAATTCTGCATTTTGCTTCTGAGCAAAAAAATCCGTAATACTTTTTGCAATTATTCCGCCTATTTCCGGAATTTCCGTCAGTTCTTCGCAAGATGCTTTCATTAAATTTTCCAGGCTTTTATATTTTCGGGCAAGTATTTTTGCTCCTTTCTCGCCTATATGCCTTATCCCCAAAGCATTTATCAAACGATAAAGCGGATTTGACTTTGATTTTTCGAGCGATGCCAAAAGATTTTGAGCTGATTTCTCACCCATTTTATCCATTCCGGCAATATCTTCCGCAGATGTAAAATACAAATCCGCCGCCGTTTCTATCAAATTTTTTTCCAGCATTTGCTCGATTATCGACGGTCCTATTCCGTCTATATCCATCGCCGGCCGTGATACAAAATGTATTATATGCCGCAATCTCTGTGCCGGGCAGTTCATGCCCGTGCATCGGTATGCTGCTTCCCCATCTTCACGAACAATTCTCGCACCGCACTCGGCACAATATTCAGGCATTTTAAAATCAATTTCATTCCCTGTTCTTTTATCCTTGCATACCTTAACAATTTCGGGAATTATATCCCCTGCTTTTTGCACTACCGCAGTATCTCCTATTTTTATGTCTTTTTCGACAATATAGTCATAATTATGGAGTGTTGCACGTGAAACGGTAGTTCCCGCAACATGCACCGGTGTAAGGATTGCCAGCGGAGTAACAGCACCCGTTCTTCCTACCTGAACAACAATATCCTCTATTTTTGTTTCTTTTTGTTCTGCCGGGAATTTATATGCGATTGCCCATTTCGGAAACTTCGACGTTGAGCCGAGAAGCGAACGCTGCCCGAAATCATTCACTTTAATTACCGCACCGTCAATGTCATAATATAAACTTCCGCGCTCTTCGCCTATTTCCAGCACTCTTTTATATGCCGCTTCAATCGTTTTATAAAGATTAAAATCCGGTATAACTTTAAATCCCTGTTCTCTCAAAAATCTAAGACCGTCAAGGTGATTTGTTATTTCTGTACCCTCTAATTGCTGAATGTTAAATACAAAAATATCCAATCTTCGCTCTGCCGCAATTTTTGAATCCAGTTGCCTGAGCGATCCGGCAGCCGCATTTCTCGGATTTGCAAAAAGCGGCTCCTCTTTTGCCTCACGCATAAGATTAATTTTATTAAAATTATCTTTCGATATAAATATTTCGCCTCTTACCTCAAGAAACGGAATATTGTCTTTCAGTTTCATCGGTATTGATTTCACCGTTTTCAGATTTTCGGTCACATCTTCGCCCACGAGTCCGTTTCCGCGCGTTGACCCTCTCGAAAATTCGCCGTTTCTGTACTCAAGCGATACCGAAAGACCGTCAATTTTGTGTTCAACGACATATCCGTTCGGACTTAATACATTTTTTACTCTTTTGTCAAAATCATATATTTCGGTTTCGTTAAAAGCATCCTGAAGACTTTCCATCGGCACTTCATGCGCAACCGATTCAAACTCCGAAAGCACCGCTCCTCCGACCCTTTTTGTCGGTGAAAGAGAAGATGCGTATTCCGGGTTTTCTTCTTCTAAAATTTCCAGCTCGCGCAATAATTTATCATATTCCATATCGGAAATTTCCGGATTGTCCTCAACATAATATTTTCGATTATGATAATTCAGCAAATCTGTAAGTTCCTTTATTCGCTCTTTAGCTTTTTTCATAACTCTCCCCCTACATCATATTGAATATCATTTGAGCCGCTTCCGCACGGGTAACCTTTCCGTTCGGATTAATACTTCCGTCAGGATAACCGCCCATGAATCCGTTCGCAGTCATTATTGCCATGTTTTTCCTTGCCCACGACGGTATTGCATCCGCATCTGTATAGTCCAGTCCGCCTATCTTTAAATTACCGTCAAGCGCTCTTGACATAATTGCCGCTGCTTCCGCTCTTGTTATGCTGTCGTTCGGAGCAAAATATTTTCTGCCGCCCTCGCTTTTTCCGCTTATTATCCCCTTTTGAGTCATTGCTTTAACATATCCCGCAGACCATGACGGAATATCCGCCGCATCGGCAAAGTCAAGCTTTACGCTGCTAAATTCCTCAATGTTAATTCCCAAAAAGTTACACATCATAACCGTAAATTCGGCACGCGTCATAGAATTATCCGGATTGAATTTTCCGTCACTGCCGTTTAATATTCCCATATTATTCATATAAGCAATAGTATCTTTCGCCCAATGTCCGAGAGTATCTGAAAATGAATTATACGGCTCACCGTTCATTATTGCGGATTTTGCATAACCGGTAAATCCGCTTGTGTTCTGTGCCTTTACTAAAATTTTATGGTATCCGCTGCCAAAATTCTCCGCAACCGGAACACTTATATACATACGCTTTTCATCAAGCTCTGTTTTTTCCGTTGTTTCTGAATTAATATATTCTCTGCCGTCAATTTTAACTGAGCATCCCGCAAGGTCAATACCGAATTTTTCCGAATATATTTCCGCGTTAACTTTTCCGTCCTCCAAAGTTATATCGGCAATCGGATAACACGCGTCCTCAGCATAGTCATTTATGCTTACAGGTATCTTTACTACAGTATCTCCCGCCCATACAACCAATTCTCCGCTTTCGCCGCAGGCTGCCGACAGTGTCAGCACACCGTCTTTTACTTCTCCGAGCTTTGAATCTATCTGCCATTTATAAGCTTTCGGCTCGGATTCAAGATATTTACTTCCGTGATACGCATGCGCCGCAAGTGAAATTGTGGATTTTGCATCCGCATTAATCGTGCTTACCGTCTTTTTATTATCCTTATTGTATACCGTAATCGAAGTAGGTGTTTCATACGTGGTATAGGTCGCACCGCCGGTCACATCTCCGCTTTTAATATTTACAACCGCTTCTCCTGTTCCCGAAAGCGTTAAAATTCCGTCTGTCGTAACAGTTCCCAAATCATTGCCCATTGAATATTCAACCGCCGGTGCCGGCATATAATGGAAATTCTTGTCTATTGCCGCCGGGTAAAGCTGAACGCTTGTCCCCGAAAGATACTGTGTTGAATACGGATAAAGATACAGTCCTCCGAGTGTTCCGTCAATTCCCTGCATATTCTGCAAGAATATAAAATTCGTCACCTTTCTTAACGCGCCGTCTGACGGTGAGTTGATAACGGAAGCCGCTTCCTGACCGGGATACACTCCGGCAATTGATGTTGAGCCGCCTCCGTCAAGATTTAATGCGTCAACACATCCGAGTTCCTGCAAGCGCTGCGCAATTGTTTTTTGTTTTGCCCCATAGCTATAGCCTGTCTGTCTGCCGTCCAACACATAAAATATAACCTTACCGTCATCTCTTATGCCCACTGCCGTCCTCGGTGCAGAGCCTGCTTCAAGTCCTGAGCATATTTCTCCTCCTGCAAGCAATCTTTTTCCCTCGCTGCCTAATCCGTTATATGCGTAATTCCATCTGTCGGCATCATATGTCGCTTCATTTTTAATTGTTATTTTTGTACCCTCTTCAAGCAAATTAACAAGAGTTCTTATCCATTCATTTCCTGCGGTTGGAATTGTAAGAACTATTTTCCCCTCCGGAATATCAATACCTCCCGCCGCGGTCACAATCTGCTCAACCGCTCCAGAAACCTCTTTTCCGATTGAGACGCTTCCTTCAATATTTTCCAAAATTACGTTTATCGTTTCGGTTGCCGCATTCGTATTTTTTCCGAATTTATCCGTGTACAGCGTCATAACATCGGTTACCGCCTGGCAATATTTATTGATATGTGCAATCTCAAATTCATATTCATCAAAATATGCCGTTGTCTTTATTCCCAATTTTGAGATAAATGCGTTTCCGTCCTCGTAAAATCCAACCGAGTCAAGCTCTCTTGTATCTTTTGATGTAATTTCACCGTTTGTTATTACATGTCCCATCGGTACTCCGTTTTGAAAAGAAAAAAACGATGCGTTAATTCCAATCATAGGGTACATATTATTGCTTTGCATATAATCTATCGCTTCACTTATGTTTCTTTTACCCCAAATAGATTCCCCCGTTACCACTACCGGACGGACATCATTATTCGGTGTGTATTCGGCATAATATTCCGTTTGAAGTCCAACACCTTTTTGGTCGGACAAAAATGTATTTTTATAAAGGCTTGTACCTCTGCCTATAAGCAGGGATGAGCCGTCCACCCATCCGCTGCCCAAAATTGAAGCCGATACCGTTTGTGTAAAGCATAAAAAAGCAGTCATAACCGCAATTAGTTTCTTTTTCATAAAAAAATCCTTTCCAAAGCATATACCGCTTTATCACATAATTCAAGCTAATTAATATATTTATTATAACACATTTTTTCCGAAAAGTCCATTAAACCGAAAATAATTAACAAAATCTTAATTTACTTTAAAATACGCCTCCGAAAATAACAATTTCAGAGGCGTATTTTTAGTTATATTGCAATTCGGTCTTGACTTCCGTTTTTCTTTCGACAACACAATTGTCCGCGTCAACACTGCCGCAATTTGTAAGTACAAGCTTCATTTCCTTATTCAATGTGTTAATATTGTTTTTAAATACAATACCGTCCGCATATCCGCCGCATATAGGAATATCCGTTTCAAATTCATTGTTGAGAATTTTTATGTTTTTGTGATAATACGGCTCTTTTTCGGTCGGCATAATCTCGCTTGTAATGGAAATTTTTGCTTTATCGGTCTTAAATTTACAATTTTCAATCGTTAAATCGGTTATCGGACTTG
>CAKSJU010000034.1 GCA_934463455.1 uncultured Clostridia bacterium
TGCGGGCGTAGGAATAAGGTAGCATTTTTGATTTTCCGTCATTGCGTTTTACGCAATTTCCTACAAATTAAAAAAACTTAAAAAAGCCAAAAACTCTGATAATTTCAAAGCTTTTGGCTTTTTATTTACATCTTACTTATGCCGCTTCAATCAGAAGCTTGCGCTTTCCATAACGGGAGTCATGTTTTCCATTGAATTCCATACGAAAACTTTATAGCTTTCACCGCTCTCAATATTTCCCAAAGGTAATTTCAAGCTTGAATCCCCTTTCGGAATTATGAAACCGTTCTGGATTTTTACTATACGGCTGAATACATTGTCCTTATATGCCGCAATGCAAATGTCGGTGTCCACGCTTGCTTTTGTGTTGGAGAATGTAATATTAGCATTGCCGTTTTCCGCATATGCTCTGTTTATTCCAATCACCGCGGGTACTTCTTTTTCGGTTATGCTCAGATTGTCCACACCGATAGACGAGCTTACATATACACCTGATGTAAAGCAGATTTTGTTAAGAGATGTTAAGCCGTTTTTCAGTATACCCTTCAATGCTTCACCGCCGTTACACGAAAGCGTATATTCTCCCGGCTGCAATCCCGACAATACGGAATTTGAACAATTGACGGTAATATCAAATTTAAACCACTCTTCCTTTTCTTCTGTAAGAATAGTCTTTTCATCTGTGTCATTGCCGGTAAGATAACCGCTAAGCACTATATTATTTCCGTTATATGGCTCGGCAGCTATAGAAATACCGCTTGTATCATCATTCATAAGAACAATGCTCTTTCCGTATCCCTTCTTATCGCCTTGTGCAATATAATCAAAGCTTATATTTATCAAGCCGCCGTTATTCGGTATGTTAAAGCTTCTTTCTGCACTGACCATATGCGGAGAATTTGTATCATTTTTTTTGACAGCCAAGTATCCCTCATGTTCTATAAGAGAAGCTGCCGAAACGCCTACGCTGCCTTCGGACGCACTTCCCGCAATATTGAAACTCCAGCCGTCGGGAATTGTTCCGTCCGTTTCGTCAAATGTATCATTTATCGGAAGCTCGCTTGCAAATTCCGCTCCCGGCTTCAACGACTTCATTTTTGCATATGCAGCCAATACGTTTTTCGTTACTCCGTGCTCATCAGCACTCTTGGTCACCAAGCCGTATCCGTTGCCGTTGCCTATTTTTTCATGAAGAATATACCACATTACAGGTCTTTGAATATCGCCCAGGCTTTCATGAAGACCGTTCATAACCGTTGTTAAATATTCTGCTTTTACTTCCTCCGATGCAACCTTTCCCGGTGTATTGTTGGAATTCCAATCAGTCATAGCATGGAAACCGATTTCGGTAATCCATATAGGCATCTCACCCCAGCTTGTTTTCACAGCATTTTTAAATGCTGTCGCCTTGCTGATTGCCGAAGCCGGATTATCCGCATACGGATGAAATGCTGCTTCGTCAAAATATTTGTATGCCGGCTTACCGTCAACTGTTATTTCGGTAAATGCGTTTACCCAATCCGTCGCATAGTATTCCGAAAGTCCACCCAAAATTACGGTCGCATCGTCATCAACCGATTTTATGGTATTATAACAATCTCTCAAATGCTTCGCGTAATTTTCCAGCCTTGCACTATCTTTGTTTTTATTAAGCCAATCAAGATTAGGCTCGTTGCCAATCTCCCAATAGCTTGTAACTCCCTTGTACTTATTTACAAGAGATGAAAGGTATGCCATTTCCGCCGCTTCCTCCTCGGCAGTTCCGTAAACGGTCGAGCCTGACTTTTTAATATATGTCATAAGCACCTTTATACCCTTATTATTCGCCGCACGTACCAGGCTTTCTATTCTGTCCTGATCATATCCCGCTCCGACAAATATTCTTGTCCAGCCTACGCCCAAATCGGACATGTCAGCTGCATCGCTGGAAATAATTTTTGACGCGGAATCTGCGTCCAGTTCGTATGCGAAATCTCCCCATACAACACCCTTCCAGTTTGCATATTCGCTGTCATTTACATATGTCAGCGGCTCATACTCGACAGATATATCATCAAGACGTGTTTGAGTGCCCTCTCTCACATTTGATTTTGTCACTATTGAAAATTTGCTGAATGCACCCATCTCCGGCAAATATCCTTTATAGATATTTGTTGATGCGGAATTTAATGTAACTGTATCAGCAACAGCGTATACGCCTTTCCCAAGAGTTATATCTTTTCCGGCTATTGTGGTACTGACCGACTTGCCCGAGGTATTCGCAACGACTTCAATATTTCTCCACATTCTTCCCCAGCCGTTTGCGCCCAAATCCCAATAATACGAATTTCCTATCGCATAAGCGGCAGAAGAAATACCGTTTGATATTGTATTTGTATAAACACGATTTTGCTCATTTCCGACCGATTGCTGAAGCTCTCCGTCAACATATGCAGGTGAGCCGACATTACCCAACGGCCACCACGCTGACCCGATAACAATTCCGTTCCCGTTATCGTCCGTAATTAATATATCGGCATTTGAATTTCCGTGATTACTGCTGTATTTAAATTTTGTCCGCACAATTCCATTTTCTTCAGACGGCGTAAAGGACTTTGTCGCCCTAATCATATCAGCCTTAGTGTACTGCTTAGGATTTGTCACAGTAAGATACGGAGCCGTCATGTCCTGTATGCTGTTTTCACCGATAGCCAATACCGGCGCATTATCGGGATCGCTTTCTTCTGTTTCCGTTTTTTTAACCTCCCATGTCTCCAATTCATTCACTTTTGAAAAATCAATGCTGCATAATGCTGTCTTTCCGTTTGTATCGCCATGCCACGCCGCGAGTGACGATACCGCACCGCATTGCATCGCTATACTTGCCGCAAGCAGTGATGATAGTAGTTTTTTCATTTTCCTACCTCCTAAAATTTTAAATTTTTTCAGCTAATTGCAAAACTAAAGCTTCACAATTATCCGTTTTAAATTTTTGAAAAATAATATATTAATTATATTTTCCAACAATGTTAAGTTTTTTTGACGCTTCCGAATAATCAAAGGTATTCCCCGTTGTCTTTTCCGCAAGTCTGATCGGAATCATCATGCAATCATTTATTATCCTTGCGGGTGCGTCCGTTTTTACAAACACTCCGTTAAGAATTGCTTCCGCCTTTTCCGGGCGGCAGAGCATGGTACTGCCGTTTTCCATTCTGACCTCGGCACATCGCTGCTCATTGTTCCACGATATTTCACCTCCGCAGGCTTCAAATACCGTGCGCATCGGAACAAATACAATATTGTTTATTAAATATCCTTTCTGCTCCGTTTCTTTATCGTTTATACTTATTTGTATTTCTTCGAATTTTTCGGAAGTATCGCTCTTATTGTCCGATATGTCATCCGGCTTTGGAATGACCGTAGGCTTCTTTTCCCTCGGAGTCACATCATCGACAGCCGCATATGCGTCAAGCGCCAGCAGCTCTGTGCAATTTCTCGCCCCATCCGAGTATGACACCGCTACCAATCCGTAACCCGGTGCGCTGGACTCCTCCATATAAGAATACCAGCATATAGGTCTTACGTCCTGTCCCATTTCTTCCCATATCTTTTCATATGTGCCCTGAACATAATTTGCCTTTATTACCTCGTCCGGAACGGTTGACGGTACTGTCCAAACCTGCATTGTATGGAAGCCGACCTCGGTAATCCACATCGGGAAATAATTATAAGGCTCAGGCCACATTGCTATATGCTTTTTTACCGATTTAATACGCTCCACAACTCCCTCCGGAGTATCGGCATACGGATGAAAGCAAAGCTCGTCTATATATTTGTAGCCCTCGAATTTGCCAAACTCATCAAAAAACCATTCGGCAACCCATTCCGAAACACCGCCTATGATAACGGTAAGGTCGGGGTCAACCTCCTTTAAGGCAGTGTAAACATTTTTCAAATGCACAACATAGTCCTTTATTCTGTTGCCCGTTCCGCCGGTTTCCACCGGTGCCTGATTCCAGAAGCCGCCCAAATTCGGCTCGTTTCCGACCTCCCAGTCTCTTACCTTGTCCTTGTAGCGTTCGGCAAGCATTTTATAGCCCTTTGCGTTTTCTGCCTCCTGCTCCGGTGTTCCTATTTCATTGCTTGGATTTGTTTTTCCGATACTCAGGACTATATTTATCCCGCTGTCGTAAAACATATCGATTATTTTATCCATATCTTCAAGATTTGAGTCTATACCTATACCGATTCTGACCCAATGAGTATTTGCGTCACGCATAATTTCAACATCTTTTTTTATTGCCTCAAGGTCATACCTGCCCTCGGCACTGTTATAGTATTTTGAGAACGGATACATAACACCTTTGAAATTATCGTATGTAGGTCTCCCTTCAAGTTTAGGGACATTGCTTTCAAAAGTGTCGGGGTGGCGCTTTTCCCCTTTCACCTCCGGAACATCCTGCTCCGTCACAACCAGATTTTTCACAGACAGTGAATATGTATCTGTCGTACCGCCGCAGTATATCGCAAACATATTTACAGCCGAAGTAAATTCCCTCGTTTCCATTCCGGATATTATTTTTTTTCCGTCAATCAGGACGTCGTATCTGCATTTTTCAATATCAAGATTTAATTCAAGGTGATGCCACTTTCCGACTTCAGTTTCAGCGTAATCGGTATAGGTGCCGTTTGCATTCATATTTGAAAAATACGTTTTTCCGTCTTTTTTCCGATTTACAAGCTGTACTATCGGCGCAAGGTCGTTTCTTATCAAAAATTCCGAATTGGCTTTGTTGCTGCTTTCTTTAAAATCAAGCGACACCTTCAAAGCCTTTCTCTGTGTTTCAAATTGCTTTTTAATCTTTGTATTGCTCAGCTTAAAGACTATATCTTCGCCGTCTTTCGCAGTTTCGGCGTCACCGCCGAGAACATACCACGGTGTCCAATCGAGCAAATCCTCGCCCTCTTCGCGGTTTCCGGTTTCATTTATCAGCTTATCGCCGTAGTTTATCCCCTCGGAACGCTTTTTTACACGAATACCCAGTTTATCCGTGTCCGGCTGTCCTGTGTATACACGGAAATTATCTATATATGAAGCACTTACCTGCCACGAGCTTGTATAAATTCCGAACACGTCAACAGCCGCTACCTTATTGATAAAAGGCTCATCGACAACCATTTGAACGCCGTTTACATACAAAGACCACACCTGGCGGTTTGTATCGATTATATATGTCATACGATACCACGTCGCAGCATTTATTCTCATGATACCTCTGGATTTAACCTCACCTTTTTTATCCTTGTAAGAATATATAAAGTTATGAAAGCCTCTTCCGCCGTCTATTCCGTACGGAGCAACCTGCAAACCGGTTATCGACAGGTTGTTTCCCCCCGCATACATATATGCAACGCTGTTTTCGTTTGAATCCATATAATCAAACTGCCATGTTACTATACCTTTTTGTTTGGGGATTTTTTTCAAAAGCTTACAATGTATGCCCTCCTTGACCTTATCGTCAAGCACCATGACTTTGCCGTGGTCGTCTCTTTCTCTTACATCCGCCGTACAGCCGTCTGTCAATATAACATTCCAATCATTATTCGGAGCATCTCCGATTTCATAGCTTTCAAAATCCTCCGAAAAAATTTCGGTCATACCTTGAGACTCCGCCGCCGAAACGCTTATCCCCTGCGGTATAACAAGCATTGCGGCAGCTATAAAGGATACTAATCTTTTAAAAAACATTCATTCACCCCCTATTTATTGATTACAACAACAAACTGCGTATTGCCCCAACGGCTGCGCACAATTATATCGGAATAATCCTTGCTGTCCTGTGTATAACTTATAATATCCGACATATCGCCGCGTCTGTATACATTGTTCTTTTTGTTTCCGTCCGCAACATATACCGCCGGAACAAGTGTGTTCTTGAGCTCATCCTCCGTAACTCCGACTGTGCTTGCATTAATATATTTTGCTTCAGCTTCGCTGCGGTCGTTTGCGGAAAACCATTTAATTATATTACCCTTGTATGAATACGGATATATCATAAACGCTCGCTCCGCATAAAAAACGCTGTTTATTCCGTTTATAAGCATTTTTTTCTGTGAATAATCGTACACCAATTCCGTCTTATAAAGCACTCCCTTGGAATTTGTTTTTGACGCACCGCCGATAATATCTCCCGCCGAAAGCGACAGACTGTCTGCCAATTCGGCATCAATAACAAGGTCTCTGTCTCCGCTCGGTGTAAATCCGTTTGCCTTGTAAACCACCTCATCATCATCGTCCAGCGATTTGCTGATACTGTTTATCACAAAGAAATTAATCGCATTTGCCGTAGGAACACCGTAATAAACCATTATTTCCGCCTTTTCCGGTTCTGCCTTTGTCGTATACGCCTCTGATGTTATAACGTCATCGTTCGCGAACACTCCCGCCGTCGTAATAAAATATCTGTCCCTGCTACCATATTGGAAATTTGTATCTATTCCGAATATAATCGTAGCCGAATCTATCATGAAATCATCGTTTAGATTCCGAGTGTCCAGCTTATACATTCTCGCCGCTTTCTTTTTATACATATAAAGCATGCCGTCTTCCACGTCTTTTTTCTTGGGAATGCTGCCGGGTGCAAAATCGATTGATTCTATTTCATTATCGGCATTGGTTTTAAATCTTATTACATCCTCTTTTTTGTCATCAAAATCATTCAGTGCTGCCATACTGTCTATCGCTGCATACTGTCTTGAATCCTCATCCCGCTTATATGTTTTTTTGTTAATCTTAACTCTTTGAGCAAGCGTATAGCTGTGAATTTCTCCGTACTCATCAAGCATTTTTAAATAACAGGTACCGGAATAATCATTGCTGTCCGTATAGCTTATAAGCAATCCAAACCGTTCACTGCCGTCAGCATCTTTTGAGAATTCCGCAATTCTGCCGAATATATCAAGGACAAATGTGCCCTCTCTGCCCATAAAGAGTGCTACCGCTCCGCTTTTTACGGTAGGTGCCGCCTTGTAGAAAATTCCGTCAATTGTATATTCGCCGTCGCTTTCTGAAATGGCTGTTATCTTTCCGCTTACGCTCCTGCTGCTTTTTATAATTCTTGCATAGCTGTTATCGGCAGAAGCATAATAGCTTATTACGTCGCCGTCGCTGACATCGGACGGCTCAAGCACGCTGCCCTGTGTATCGGTAAATTCCAACGTTAAATATTTCTCGGTATCTATGGAATCAAAGCCGATATACTTGCTTATTATTTTATCCGAAAAGCTTCCGCCTTTGCTTGCAACAAGCGTCTTATACGTATTTACAATAAGTATATCGTAATAGCTGTCATCGCTGTTTTCGATAACCTTAACTGTACTTTCGGATAAATCACTTAAATACTTCAAGTAATTTCCTTCAAGCTTTCCGTTATAAATAAACTTAAAATTCTTGTCCAATTTAAGCGTTCTTGTCTTTTCTTCATCTTCAAATTTTATGCAGTTTCCCGCTCTTTCGTATATAACGTCGGTTTCTGTTCCGTTAATATCGTACACGGTGTTCTTTGACGCGCTTTTCAATAATAAGTATTCATATTCTTTATCGTCATTTTTTCTGCAATATGCCTTAATCTTCATACCCAGCAAATCATACAAATTTTCATTTTTTGTATTTTGCACAATTGTATCTCCGATACGTATTACGCTTTTATTTGACTCCTGCGAATAAAGACCCGTCAATCCGTTTTCGGTAACAATACCCTCAAGCACATAAACCTTGTGCAATACGGACAACAAATTTTCCTCCGCCGTATACTCAACCTTTCCGTCATAAAGAACGTCGGAAACAACAAGCGTATCGGCTTCAAGCATATTCATCATAAGCTCTATTCCCTCGCTGTATGATACCGTCTGCTTTTCGGCATTAACTGTCAAAAGCTTAAGCCTTGCCGCCTCGGCAAGATAACCGCTCGGCCAGTCTCCCTGCGCCGCCGCTTGTTTTTTATATCCGAGAGCGTTTACCGCCATGGTAACAGCTTCGCATACGGTAATTTTGTCCTCGGGACGGAATTTTCTGTCGCTGCCGCCGGATATATATCCCATGTTATACATTGCCATGATTTCATCAGACCATTTACAGTCCTCCGTTACATCGCGGAAAACAGTTCTTGCTTCCGCACCGCTGCCGACAAGCTTTAATGTACGGCTCACCATAGCCGTAAAATATCCTCTTGTTATATCCTCATCGGTATTTACGGAATCGCTGTCCTTTATTATATCGAGTGCTTCCAAAAGCTGCTCCGATATTTTTATATCCTCGCTCATTTCAGCTTCCGTATTATCCTCTGCCAATGCCGGAAATGCTGCCATTCCCAGAGCAAAAACCAACAACATTACAAATGATATAAGTCTTTTCTTATATGCGGTAATAATCATTTATCGCTCACCTCCACGTCTGCCGAATTACTCTCAGCCTCCAAATAATCTAAAATCATGCTTAATATTTTTGCACTTTCCGCACGGCTTGCATTTTTTCCCGGTGCAAATGTACCGTCTGAAAAGCCGTCTATCACGCCGAGCTTTTTCAAAACATAAACGCCGTCACGCGCATAACCGCTAAAGCTTTCATCATCGCTGAATTTTTCACATTCCGAATCCTGAATATATACGCCGTATGCTTTCAGTGCTCTGTAAATCATAACGCACAAATCTTCACGCGTTATGCTCTGCCCGGAGCCGAAATTGTTATTATCCGTTCCCGTAACTATTCCCTTTTCATATGCTGCCGAAACATATTCATAATACCACGCATCGGTCGGTACATCGTCAAATTTTGAACCGACGTACAAGGTATCTGTCCCCAGCAGCTTAATAAGCATAGTTACAAATTCTTCGCGCGATACGGGTTTGTTCGGATTAAAGTTCCCGTTATCGTCTCCCGATACAATTCCTCTTTCGGAAAGCTTGGTAACAAACTTTTCAGCCCATGCCGCACCGTTCAAATCGCCGAAAGAAATCGCTTCGCCTTTTGCGGGCAATTTATATGCCGGCGGAGTAAGAGTCGGCTCGCTGTTCGGCTGCATTGCAGGTCTTTGTGTTGAATTACCGCCGCCGGACGGCATAACGGTTGTACCTCTGCCGCCGGTGCTTCCTCCGCCACTACCGCCTGTGCCGCCTGAATGATTTTGATTGACTTGACCGGCTGTCGCTGTTTCAAAAGCGGCTTTAAGTGCGTCTGTGTTTGCATAGCTTTTTCCCATAATGCTTTCTTCAACCGAGCTGCGTTTTACCGAATCCATACCGGAATATGCTTGATAAGCCTGCAAAAAAGCCGCGTCTCCCGCTCCGCTGTGCGAGTTTATCATCTCAATTATCTTACTCCCGAATGCCGCGCCGACTGTCTTTTCACAAATCGAAAGAATTGCGGCATCTCCGAATGTGTCATGGAATTTTCCCACATCCTCCAGTAATGTCCTGTCGTTAATCAAACGCTCTGCAAATTTGTCAAATATGAGCGCCTTTACGGTTTTATCCGTAATAATTTCATCGGAATACAAATCCTTTGAATAAATTCGTTCCAAATCCAATAAATCGGCATTGTTTTCCAAAACCTGTTTCATTTCGCCTGCATTTGTCCCCTTGTTCAAGCCGTAAATCAAGGTACATATTCTGACAAGCTTCAGCACTTCTTCTCCGCTTGAAACCGGAGTTTTCTTCATCTCATTATAAAAATTATTGTAAAATTCGTTTCCGGACTTTATTTCGTTTATATACTTATTGTAAATACTGTTGCCGAACATTATCGCTTCCAAGTACAAATCAAGCATTGTTTTCAGCTCATCCGCATTTTGAGTGCTGCCTATTCTTCCCGTCAGATTTTCCGCAAGCTTGTTTTGGAATGTAAGCGGATATTTCTTTACCGTGCTGCCGTCATTTACCAAAAGAGTATATTCCGAATTTTCTCCCGCAAATTTGACATCAAATGCGTATTTTCCTCTGCTGTCGGATTTTGTTTCTCCGAAATAATACAGCGAATCGGAAAAATCCTTTGCCTTCATATCCGAAGTAAGCTCTTTTCCGCTTTTTACAACCGCATATGTAACATTTGTTTCCGGCTCATTTGTTCCCGAATACGATAATTTATTGTTTTGTTCGTCTATAATCGGATTTGTTGTATCCGATGTATATGTACCGCTTTGAGAATTTTCTGATATTATAAAAGCGTCGCATCTTGCTCCGATTTTATCGTAGCTGTCAAGCGTAAAAATCTTTAATTCAACATCGCCGAAAATATCCTCGGACGGTGTTTTAAGAGTCATATCAAGCTGTTTAAAAATATTTTCATCGCCGCTTACGGAATGCGGAACTTTTTCGGCAAAATCCGCTGTCGAATTTATCATATAGCCGTTTCTGTAAAGCGCAGCCAATACAACCGTATCCTTATCGGTGAGCGATTTATTCATAAGCTTGCTTCCGATTTTCAATTCCGTGCCTATATCGCTCGGCACAGATACATCAGCTTCGTTATTTTTCACCGTCACTTGATTTGTAAAGCGGTTGTCTATATAAACAATCGGTGTGTATTCAATCGATACATCATCCAATCTGACTTCGCTTCCCTGAAACCATCCCGGCGTCGACAAGGTAAACCTGCAAAGCTTACCCGTTCCCCAACGCAAATTACCCTTTAATATATTTGTTTCTCCGCCGAGTGTCAGAGCAACCGCATAAACTCCGCCGCCGAGTGTTATATTCCGCCCCGCAATCTCCGTTGCAAGCTTTTCCTCGGAAGTATTGATTACAACTTCAAAATTTCTCCACGTAAAGTCATCCGAGCCTGCCGCGCTGCCGATGGAAAAATTGCCCGAGCTTCCCGTTCCGAGCAAATCGGATACGAAAATACGCCATTGACCGCTGCCGTAGGTTGTCTGGCTTTCTCCGTCAACAACTCCGCCGTCTGTTTCCCACGAGCCTGCCCAGCCGGATGAAATATTAACGCCCTTACTGTCAGAATCCGTTATTCCGACATTTGCGGCATAATTTCCGTGATTTGTGCTATATCTGAACTTTGTCCGCACAATGCCCTTGCCCTCGTCGGGCAATTCAAATTCTTTTTTTGCCTTTATCGATTCGCTCAGCTTCTGCTCACCGTTATTATAAAGCTTTAAATAAGGAACTCCCGGCATACTTCCCACACTGTCCGTCACAATGTCCGCATATGCCTTTAACTCCCAGCTGCTGTTGCTTTTTTCAAATGTCCAACCCGCAGGCTGATTTAATTGCTTATCTCCCACAACCTCTCCCGGCACATAATCCGAAAAATCCGTCGAATAAATTTTACAAGTGTTTTCCGCATCCTGCTCCCAGCCGGCAAAAGCAACAAACGCACTTTGCCACAGCAAAGCAGCAGACAAAAGTACGGACACGCCGCCTTTTTTGTTAATCATGTCATCATCCTCCTGTTTAAATTATTTATTATTGCAATTGTTTCTGTACATACTCGGCGTTACACCCCAGTAATTTTTAAAATGTCTGATAAATTGCATCATGTTTTCATATCCCAAAGCCGCCGCAACCTCATTGATTTTACTTTGAGGAAGCCGCAAGAGCTTTTCCGCTTTTTCCATTTTGCGCTTAACCACATAATCACCGAAGTGCATTCCCATATTTTTATGGTAAATATGACCCAAATAATTCGGAGTATAATGAAAAACCTCCGCGACCTCCTTCAGCATTAAACGCTTATTTATATTTCTGTCAATATATTTATTGACTTCATTAATAATCTGAATTTGCATACCGAACTCATCTTCATCAAGCTTTTCTTTCTGTTCGGCAACAGGCATAATTCCGTCCTTTTCATTCAGCTTTGCAATTGCACGCCGGAGCGCCTTGTCAAGCTCTTCCTCCCTTATGGGTTTAAGAACATAATCACATACCCCTATTTCAATTGCAAATCTTGCATATTCAAATTCATCATAGCTCGAAAGAAATATTATTTCCACCCGTTTGTCAATCTCACGGATTTTGCGTGACATTTCGACGCCCGACATAAGCGGCATTCTTATATCCGTTATTATCACATCAACGGGATTTATACAAAATCTCTTATAGCCGTCAATGCCGTTAACCTCCGCAGCCTCCAGCTTAAGACCGTATTTTTTCCAATCAAAGTTTACCGTAAGAATATTTCTTATAAAAACTTCATCGTCACAAAGCATAACCTTATACATACAAATCCTCCTCCGGATAACCGATTGAATACGGCAATGTAAATACAGCCTTGGTACCTTCTCCCTTTCTGCTGAAAATTTCAAGTCCGAATTTCGGGTCGGAATACTTTAATCTTAATCGGTTTATAATGTTATAAATTCCGTATCCGCTGCTTTCTTTAAACCGCATACAGCTTGTAATCTGCTCCTCAGTCATTCCCGCTCCGTTATCCTTAACCTCTATTATGAGGCTGTCATCCGAGCGCCGCGAGGAAACGGTAATCAACAGCTGACTGCCCTCAATTGCATGCTTAACGGAATTTTCAACAATCGGCTGAATTAAAAATCTCGGTATATAAGCACCCCAAGTATCTTCATCAATGAAATATTGCACGGCAATTTCTTTTTGTTTTATAATATCGATTATTCCGATATAGCTGCGCACACTGTCTATCTCTTCTCTCAGTGTGTAGTCATTTGTTCCTTTGGATAGCATCTTCCTGTAAAAGTCCGATGTTTTATCGATTACCCTTGTTATTTCATCGTCAAATCCAGCTCTTGCCAATTCGCGTATTACGGTGAATATATTATAAAGAAAATGAGGATTAATTTTTGATTGCAGCATTGAAAATTCTATATCCTGCTTCTGAATTTCAATTTCATATACATCTTGAACCAAACTGTCAACGCTTTCTATGTATTCATTCAAAACATCGACTATTTCATTAAATTCCGTGTGCTTTCCTCCGCTTATGGATTTTTTGTCCCCGTTTTGAACTTCTTTAATTCCTCTTAAAATACTGTCAATATCCCTGTACAATATATGACTTAAGAAATAACCGAGTATGAAAACAAACGGCATTGTTATCAAAAAAACAAATAATATATTTTTTATACTTTCCCAAAGACGCGGCTCACAATAATCCTTCGAAACAGCCAAAACAAGATTGAAGCCCTTTACGGATAAAGGTGTCCGTGTAACTCTGAAGTCATCTGCTTCATACTCGGACAATATGTCCCCAATCGAAAGCATATCGCCCTCCACGCCGAAAAGTATGGGCGGATTGTTCTCTTTTTCAATCTCCGGAAAAATGGATTTCACATCCACGCTGAAAATAAATACACCTTCCTCACGCATAGTATTGAAATTAATCAATCTTGCGTATATGCTTATTTTTCCGTCAAGCTTATCCTGCTCGGTCTGTGTCCACAAGATATAATTTCCTTTTTCTCTCATATCCGCAAGAATGTTATCACCGTTTAATCTTTCTTCATACAAAACGCTCACCCTGCCATCGCGCGCCGTAAAATATCGTTCATTAAGCGTATGATTTCTTATATACAAATTTGCGCCCATTGAATTTCCGTATATTTTAAGCGTGTTTTGACAGCTCGGCACAATACGGTTGATTAAAACATCATATGCTTCAAAATTGTCATACTCTTGTCTTAAATTGTACTTGAGCGAGTCATCAAACATCAGAAAATCCACCACTTCTCTGATTTTTTCCATTTGCTTGTTAACGTAAAACATTGTTTGATTTGTATAGTCGGATATAACCAGTGAGTGTTTTTCGGTAATCATTTTATTATTCATACTGTAAAACACTGCACCGGTTATTATCTCAACACACAAACCGATGCCTATAAATGATAGAATTATTTTCCTTGAATAGCTTTTCTTCAAGATTATCACTCCTCATATTTGATTTATGATATTATTTTACCATTTTAATAGGCTGCGTGCAAGGCAAAAGCATGGAATTTTACTTTCCAAGTTTTTCCTTATTTGACTCCCAAACCTTCTGCTGATACTCAAGAAGCTGATCTGCTCCTGCCTTTTCGCATTCTTCTATAAGGCTGTCGAGAAGCGAATTAACTTCCGCCTCATCCTTTGCAAATACCATTTTTGCTCTGTAATCCTTATATATATCGCTCAAAGTCTGATATATAATACCCTCATCGGTTGTCTTTGACGGAATAACATTAACAAATTCCGTAACATTTTTCGAAGTTTTCCAAATTATATTCTTCTGCTGCGTTTTTGTCCAATCGCGCTTTTCGGGCGCTGTTTTTTCATATACGTGCATTGCGCAGGAATCTATAAATGAAGTATTTCCGAACGGAGCCGGGAAGGTCTTTAATTCCGAGCTTATTTCCGCTGCATTTTTCTCAAAATATTCCGGCTTCAAATTCGGATAGCCGTCTTCATCGAAGTCATCATAATACAAGCCTTTCGGACCGTATGCCAAAAGCGTTTGTCCCTCCGGCGAATAGAGATAATCCAAAAACGCATATATACCCTCTGCATTTTTAGCGTCCTTTGAAATCATGAATACATTAAATCCCACGGTATTATATGTTTCAACCGTAACCTTGTCCTTATCCAAGCCTGCTTTGTGTATCGGATTTATTACAAGCCAGTCATTGTCCGGAAGAAGATTTGCTCTTGAGCCTGCCGGTCCGCTTGAAATATTTCCCGTCATAACCGCAGCCGACGCATTATTCCATTTTTCCAATTCCTGGTCATGTGTTTCGGTAAATGCGTCCTGAGTTATGAGTTTATCTTTAAACAGCTTGTTAATATAAATCATAGCTTCTCTGTAGGACGGATTTTTAAATACGAGTTCCAGCTTGTCGCCTTTCGGATACGATAAATTCTTTATGTACTCTGTCGACATATCCTCCTGCATGCCTGCAAAAACCATTTCCTCCGCCGTAAATTCACTTCCCGAATCATACGGAATTATGTTGGGGTATTTGCTTTTTACAGCTTTCAGATAATCATATAAATCATCAAAGGTTTCAAGCTTGGGACTTCCCATTTCTTCATATATTTTCTTATTTATAAACCATCCGTCATTACCGTTCGGGTTACCTGTTGAGTTCGCCCAGTTCGGAATTTGATACCATTTGTTATCCTTTGAAGTCAAAAGATTAATAACACCGTTATCCTTATAATCGTTGTAAATATTCGGATATTTTTCTACAAATCCGTTCAGCGGGACAACCTTTCCCGACTCGATTAAGTTATTTGCATCTTGTCCTTTATCAATTTCTATCAAATCCGGGAATTCGTCCGAAACAATCATAACCGCGAGCTTTTCCGCAGCCGAGCCGCCCGGATCGACAAAGTTGATTTTCACCTTAAGATTTTCATAAATCCAATCCGCAATCGGTCCCATATCCTCCCATTGCTTCGAAGCTGCCGCATCGTAATTACGATACCACGTAAACTCCAGCTCATCTCTTCCCAAAACAAAGTCGCCCGTTTGCGGAACACTTGCTTCCTTTTCTGCCTTTTTGCAGGCTGTGGCGCTCAATGCAATAACCGCTGCACATGCCAGCGCCGTCACTTTCTTTAATTTTTTCACATTAATTCCTCCCTGTAAATTTATATTTTTTACTAATTGTAAAACCGACGTTTTACAATTATTTACCCTTTTACAGCACCCAGCATAACCCCGCTTGCAAAGTATTTTTGCAGGAACGGATATACCGCAATAATAGGTACTGTTGAAATAATAATGGTCGCTGCCGAAAGCGAGCGCGTGCTGACGCTTGACTGCGACAGTTTTTCCGACGCTGTTCCGCCCATCTGCGCCATAAGCTGTGACATTGCATTTGTATTTATTATTTGTCTCAGCAATGTCGGCAGCGGAATAAGCGAAGTGTCTTTAATATAAATAGCTCCCATAAACCAATCATTCCACTGCGTAACAGCCGTAAACAGAGCCAGCGTTGCCAAAACCGGCTTTGATACAGGCAATACTATCGAAAAAAATGTTCTGTACTCTCCCGCTCCGTCGATTTTTGCCGCTTCAAGCAATCCGTCTGGCAGCGTGTCGAAAAACGAACGGAAAATAATCATGTTATACGCATTAAATAAAACCGGAAAAACATACACCCAGAAGGTGTCAACCAAATGCAGATACTGCATCAACAAAAATGTCGGAATAAGCCCCGCACTTACATACATGGTAAGTGTGCACATTTTCATATACATTTTGCGGAACTTCAGCTGTTTTCTTGATACCGCATATGCAAACATGCTGGTTACAACAGTTGAGCCGATAGTTACGGCAACCGTACGCAGTACGCTTATTTTAAAGGCACTTACAAGTCTTGAGTCCTTAAAGACATATGTATAATTTTCAAGAGTAAAAATTCTCGGCCACACGGTAAGTCCGCCTTTTAGAGTATCAAGTCCGTTATTAAACGAAATAACAATCAAATTCCAAAACGGATAAATCATAATTATGCTCAAAAATATCAGCACAACGTATGCTATAAGCGAAAGCGCAATATCCGAAAAGCTTTTTCCCTTTACCATAAACTTACATCTCCTAACTTTCTTGAAATTCCGTTTGCAGCCAGCAGCATGATTATGTTAATAACCGATTTGAATACTCCCGCCGCCGTAGCAAACGAAAATCGTTGTGCTTTTATTCCGACTCTGTACACATATGTATCGATTACATCCGCAACCGACATTAATATTCTGTTCTCACCGTTATTTGTGAGCAGCAATATATCATCAAATCCCGCATTTAAAATGTTCGATACATTCAATATAAGTACAATAACAATCTGCGTCATTATGCACGGCAGTGTAATTACAAAAATCTGTTTAAATCTCGACGCTCCGTCAAGTGCCGCCGCTTCATAAAGATCCGGGCTTATACCGCTTATTGCCGCCATAAATATTATTGCATTAAAACCTGTACTCTTCCAAACATTTGCGGATACAAGAATTGTCCAGAAATAACTTGGATTTGACAGGAAATTAAGCGGCTCCTTTATAATTCCCAGTGACATCAGCACCGAGTTCACCGTTCCCCCGTCCATTGACAGCAGCGTTACCAACATTCCCGCAACAACAACCCACGATATAAAATGAGGCATGTATGTAATCGTTTGAAAAAACCGTCTGTTCCTTATATTTGCTATCTCATTCAAGAGCACCGCAAGTATTATCGGTGCCGGAAAACCGAAAATAAGCTTCAGCATACTTATAACCAATGTATTCCTCATTATCTCGACAAAATTTCTGTCGCTGAAAAACGCCTGAAAGTGCTTCAGTCCCACCCACGGACTTCCCAAAATACCCGTGTACAAATTGTAATCCTTGAACGCAACTATTATTCCGCACAGCGGAATATACGCAAATACCATTATCAGCAGTAATCCCGGAACAATCATACTCTGCAATTCAATCTGCTGCCTGAATTTTCCGTTATTTAATTTCCTTTTTCCGCCGTTTGCTTTTTTGTCAGGCAAATGATTATTCAATTGAATTACCTCCGTCTCTGTTCGTCCAAATCCATGCGTGTCCTGATGAGCTTATACCGAGTCCGAAATGATTCGTAAAGCTTTTGAACTTCCTCTATCGTTCCGTTAAACCCGCATTTCATACATCGATATATTCCGTCCTCATCCTTGTCTATTACAACATCTATAAATCTGTTGAAGCAGCACGGGCATTTATAAATTATATCTTTTTTAGTTTCAGCCATGATTTCATAACCCCCGTTTTATTAATCTTTCTGTTAAGCTTAAGAGTATAATACGGTATGAATAATTCTCCGTCATCGGCTTCCGCCCAATCGGTTTCATCCGTGCAAAGCTCCACTCTTGTCGTAATCTGCGGTATTTCGGCATATGTACATTTTCCGTTTTCCACTCTTACCGCTTGTTTTTTATATAAATATTTTTCCGATTTGTCATCGACTCCGAGAGTAATTCCTCTCATTTCCTCGGGATATTCCGTAAATCCGTAGCTTCCTTTTAAATATTCGCACAGTTCGCATTCTCCATCGGATTTTTCAAGAATATGCCGTTCTATTCCTATGTCGTTTTCTCCGAAATCATATACGGTCTGAATTTTAATTTCGTATCCGTCCTTAAACTTCATCGTTACCGGTGTCAACTTAACAATTGTTGTTTTTTCGGTGCGCTTTACATCGGAAACCTTGGTCGGATAAAAGCACATATCGAGAGTTTCTCCGCCGTGTGTCACAAGCAAAGTTGTTCTTGAGCCGTCACCGTAATGGTGTTTTACGCCGCTCCTCAGCTGTGACTGAATTATAAACGGATATGAATTGATAAGCGGTTTTTCTGCGTCAAGTCCCGTAAAAGCTTCATATTTTCCCGCATACGGTCTCAAGTCGCCTATAGAGCCGCCCTGAAACGCATCAACTAAAACTCTGTACCCATTACTCATCAGCCAAAAATAATGCTTGCCCGAATCGTAAATTATATCCTTTGCAACGGCCGCCGTTTGAGAGCCTATCGGAACTGTCCTGCGATAATATTTACAGTATTCATTCATGGTCATACATTCAGCTTCACCTTTTTTGCAAAGCTCGGCGATATATTCAAGAGTTTCTCTGTAAATCGATTGCGTTATTTCGTCACTGTCAATCAGATTACTGCAATTGCTGAGCCAGCCGGAGGCTACATGAATATGATAATTCGACTTTACATTATTGTAGTCCTCCTGCATGCGGTACTGGTCAATAAGATTGTAGTCATATACGTGCATTGCCCCTTCATTTCCGAGACCTCTTTGAACATTTGCCGGGTGACTTGCAAAAAAGTCATCCCTGCCCTCGTAGGCTTGAACAAGGTCACGGCTTAAGTGTGGAACGGCAACAACTCCCGACCAATCCTCCTCATCACAGGCAGGCCGTACAGAATGTGTTTTCGACGGATACCATGCTGTCCACGACATTCCCTCGGAAAATAAATACCACGAATTATTGCAGCCGTGAAATACTCTTACGCCCTCTTCAAAGCAACCTGCAATAACCATTGAAACCTCCGGGCAATAATCTTTGATTATTTTAATATAATCACTGCCGAGAATGTAATGTCCGACTGTTTTCGGCATATATCCGAATCGCTCTTTAAACTTGTCGAACGTTTTCTTAACATATGCCTTTTTCTCCTCAATGCTCATGAGCCATGTAAACAATACCTCATCGTCATCCAGCCAAAGCATAACCTCATAGCCGTATTTTTCACTGTCTTTTTTTACCTTTTCAACAAGCTCTAAATTATCCAAATTCACAGCCCTCATCGAAAGAGTAATCATCAAATTCAAATCTATGCAAATCTGTCTTTGAAGTTCATAAGTTTCGGTAAGCTCCGGTCGTTGTATAATATTTACTATCATTCATTATGTTCCTTTCCGAATATTTGTCCTATTAACCAATAAAACTCCTTTTGTTAATGTTATTATACTATTTTTTATTATACATAACAACAACAAAACCAACAATAAATAATCAATATCAACTTTTATAATTGTTGCTTTAAAAATCACAATACAGTTAAAACATCCGGTTTTATATTGATTTTTACGTTCACAAAGCAAAAAAAGCGTGCTCGCTCCGGCATAAAACCGTGAACGAACACGCTCTTTCAATATATCCATACTTATATGTTTTTTACATTAAAATTCACTGACAGCTTTCCTGCCCTCATACCATGCTATCATATTATTTACAAGGAAATTCCAGGATTGAAACCCTTTGTTGCTTACTCCTGCGCCTGTGTCCGGATGGTAGTATTCATACATTGCCCCGCT
>CAKSJU010000035.1 GCA_934463455.1 uncultured Clostridia bacterium
AAAAAAATGAAAAAAACAATCAAAATACCCTTTAAACCTTGTAAATACAGCTATTCTTTTGTACGCTTGTTATTATAATTAAGCCTTTATTTTGTGCGTAATGATGAATTTTAACAAAAGTCTTGATTTATTTGCTGAAATATGTTATAGTATACGAGTAAGATAAAAAAGAAAGGATGTTTTACTAATGAATAAAACAGAATTGGTAGCAGCTATCGCTGCGAAAGCAGAATTGTCAAAGAAGGACGCTGAAAAAGCAGTAAATGCATTTATTGAAACCGTAGAAGGAGCAGTTAAGGCTGACGATAAAGTACAATTGGTTGGATTCGGTACATTCGAATCTCGTGAAAGAGCTGCTCGTGAGGGTAAAAATCCTCAGACAGGTGCTAAAATTAAAATTGCTGCTTGCAAAGTTCCGGCATTCAAAGCAGGTAAAGCTTTCAAAGATTTGCTTAAATAATTCATGATTAAAACAGAAAAGCGAGGGTATATGTCCTCGCTTTTTTGTTTTTTTAATTTTCAGTAAACTTTTCGGAAAAGACAGAATATAATAGCATTAAGTAATATTTCGAAAGGTTGGATTTAAAAATGAATAACGGTGATGTTAATAAAAAGCTTGAAGAGCTTCTTGCAGGTCTTAATTTAAATACGGCAAACGGAGGAAAAAGCTGTATAGAGAAATTTATAAAATCTCCGCAGGGGCAGAAGCTTGCGGGAAGTATTTCGAATGCGGATAAAGAAAAACTGGTGGAAAAATTTATGAGTATGAGCAACAACGAAATCAGAAATAAATTAAAAAATGCCGATTTGTCGGGCATGTCGGGAATGTCTGCCGAAGATATTTTTAAAAAATTGAGGTGAGTTAAAAATGGCGGATATGATGGATACGTTAAAAGGAATACTCGGAGATGACGCGGAGGAAAAAATACAAACGGTTTTGAACGGATTACAGTCGGGAGGAAGCGAAATAAGCGACAATACCGAGATTGGAAACGCTGATTATTTGTCACAGATAAAAGCGTTGGTAGGACAAATGGGAAAAGCGAACGATTCAAGGTCGAATTTGCTTCTTTCACTTAAACCGTATATGCGCGCTGAGCGCAGAAACAGTATTGATAATGCGGTTAAAATTTTAAATCTCACAAGAATTGCGGGATTGTTTAAGTAGGTGATAAATTTGTACAGGAAATATTACAGCTATAACGATATGCCGACAGCGGTCTGTAAAAGCGAAAATGCTGTTCCGGTACATAAAAGGGAAGAACCGAAAAAAGAAGATAACAGGTTTTTTGGAAAATTCGAAACGGACGATATAATTCTTGCCGTTGTGATGGTTATGCTGCTTGCAAATGACTGTAACGATAAGCTTTTATTGCTTGCGCTTGCTTTTGTTTTTTTCTCCGGATTGTAGAAAATACCATTTTGTAACTAAAAAGTCAGGAGGTAACAATGGAGTATATAATAAACAGAGAAAATGGAATGCTGCATTTTTATTTTGATAAAAAAAACGGCTTGATGATGTCACGCGGCAATAATTTTCCGCCTGAGCTGATAGAGAAAAATGTTGAGGAAAATTTTTGCGTGTATGAAAGGGAAAATGCAATACATATAATATGTATAAACGAAAAAAACGAAATCATCTATATTCACATGTCGGGAGAAGAAAAAAAGGAGTTTACCTTGTGCGAGCTTAAGGGTGATTTTCACATAAAGCATATTGCCGCAGCCGATTCGAAAGACAGGATGAATTTGCTTTATTCGGCAGAATACGGCGGGGACATATTGCTTGTTCATTGTGTGCTGGGCAATCATGCAAAACCGTCGGTAATAGATAAGCTTAAAAACTCATGCTTTTTCACCTTTGATGGCAAAGTGTATTATACAAATCAAAACGGAATCCTCGGTTGTCAGGAATTGGCGGACGGTAAACCGGACAGATTTATCGCTGTCAAAGAGGGAGCGGAAGATGTATATTTGTGTGAATTTGAAAATAAAGAATATATAGTTTACAGAATCGGTAATACAATATTTGTAAATCATATTCCGAAAATTGACGATACCGATGTAAAATTACCTGTTATTGCGAAGAAAAACAATACACTGGCATTAATGTGGCAAAGTGCCGGAATTATAAAGTTTACCGACGTTGACGGACTGAAGCCGCCAAAAAGACTTTTAAGTACCGGCAGACAGGATTTGTGTTCAGTTCAGGAAAAGGACGGAATATACTATGATTATTGCCTGCCTGCGGGAAACGGTTTTGAAGCTGAAGACAGCCGGGGGGATGAGCTGAAAAACGTTGTGGATTTGATTTTGGGCATAAAAGAAGAAATTAAAGAAATTGAAGAAAAAATAAGAAAATTGTCTATAGGTTGACACGGACAGATTATTATGATAAAATAAAATAAAGTATACTTTTGGAGAATTGGTTATGATTACATTTGCACAAAAGGAAGATACTGAACAAATAAAAAGATTATGGAGAAAGACATTTGATGATACTGAGGAAGAAATTGAAGCTTTTTTGAAGTATTATTCCGAAAATATAATGATATATAAAGAAGACAGACGCGTAAAGGGTATGCTGTCGCTTCTTCCGCTTTCGCTTAATTCTGAAAAGGGAAGATATGTATATGCTGCCGCGACCGAGCCGGAGGACAGAAACAGAGGAATCAATTCAAAGCTGCTTGAGCATGCCTATAAGGATGTCAAAAAGAAAGGGGAAAGCTTTTTGCTGCTTGTCCCCGCCGAAAAGAGCTTATATGAATATTATGAAAAGAGGGGCTTTGCAGAGCTTTGCGCTGTAAAAAAAATCGAGTATGACAGGGTCGGCTTTGTAAATAAAGATACATCGATAAGAAAGATTCAGCCGGAAGAATATTATGAAGCGAGACATGAGTTTTTCTCAAAGGAAAAATTTATCGAGTGGGGAAGACGTGAAATAGAATATATCTGGAAAATATACAAAGGGAATTTTTTTGAAATATCAAACGGCGAGGACGTAAGCTATGCTGTTTGTGACGCGTTTGAGGGCTTGACGGATATAAAAGAGCTTTTCGGAACGGTTGAAAATGATGAATGTATTGCCGCTATACACGGTGTTCTGACAACTCCGCATGTGCGTGCGGCAATCCTTTCGAAAGAAGCTCCGTCAGCTATGGTTTATCCGAAAAAATATAAAAATTGTTTTTTTAACCTGGCAATGGATTAACTTTAGGGGAATTTTGTAAAAAAAAATAAAAAAATTCAAAAAAAGGCTTGACTTCTCTTTATATTGTTGGTATAATAATATATGAAGAGAAGCAACCTCTTTTTTTTGTGTAAAAAGAGTTTTTCTCAAATATAATGATAAAGACGCTGGAGGTGTACTATCCATGAGAGTTAAAATTACATTGGCTTGTTCGGAGTGTAAACAGAGAAACTACAATACAATGAAGAACAAAAAGAACGATCCCGACAGATTGGAAATGAATAAGTATTGCAGATTCTGCAGAAAGCATACTCTTCATAAGGAAACAAAATAATTGCTTTTTTTAAAAAGCGGATAAGGAGTGTAAGAAAATGGCAGAAATTTCGAATAATGCTAATACCCCGGCTAAAACCAAAAAAGCAGGAATAGTAAAATTTTTCAAAGAAACAAAAGCGGAACTTAAAAAAGTTTCGTGGCCGAATAAACAGCAGCTTTTGCACAATACTCTTATCATCGTGGTTTTTATTGCAATTGCTACGGTAATCCTGTCAGTTCTTGATATAGGATTTTCGCAGGCATTTTCTTTAATAACTTCGAAATTCTAATTGAAAAAGAGGAGTGATCAAATGGCTGAAGAAGCAAAATGGTATGTTGTGCATACCTACTCCGGTTATGAAAACAAAGTTAAGGCGAATATTGAAAAATCAGTTGAAAACCGCGGAATCGGCGATATGATACAGAGCGTCGAAGTACCGCTTGAAGATGTTGCCGAAGAAAAAGACGGCGTTGAGAAAATCGTAAAGAGAAAAATTTTCCCGGGCTATGTAGTCATAAAAATGGTAATGAATGACGAAAGCTGGTTTGTTGTCCGTAACACAAGAGGCGTAACGGGATTTGTAGGTCCCGGCTCGAAGCCTGTTCCGCTTACGGATGCCGAAGTTGAAAATATGGGTGTTGAAAAAATACGCCATGCCGGTGAGAAATGGTCGGTTGGCGATGCCATCCGTGTTAAATCCGGACCGCTGGAAGGTTTTTCGGGTGTTATCGAGGCTGTTGATACAGAACATCGAAAAGTGACGGCACGTGTGTCCATGTTTGGACGTGAAACTCCGGTAGAGGTTGATTATAAGGATATCGCCGCACAGGAGTAATAAAATTATGTTATAAATTCTTTTTAGAGAGTTTATATATCCCTCTGGTGACAGTGGGAGGACAGTATGTCCGCTAATTACCACATTATGCAGCATTTCGCTGCGCAAATTAAGGAGGTGGCCATATAATGGCACAAAAAGTAGCAGGTTATATCAAATTACAAATTCCGGCAGGTAAAGCGACTCCGGCTCCCCCTGTTGGTCCGGCTTTGGGTCAGCACGGTGTAAACATTGTTCAATTTACCAAGGAATTTAATGAGAAAACAGCAAAGGACGCAGGTCTTATCATCCCGGTAGTAATCACAGTTTATGCAGACCGTTCGTTCTCCTTTATCACAAAGACTCCGCCGGCTGCGGTTTTGCTTAAAAAAGCATGCAAAATCGAGAGCGGCTCGGGTGTCCCCAACAAGACAAAGGTTGCAACAATCAGCAAAGCGGATCTTCAGGCTATTGCAGAACAGAAAATGCCTGACTTGAATGCTGCAAGCGTTGAGGCGGCTATGAGCATGATTGCCGGTACTGCAAGAAGTATGGGTATCGTAGTAGGAGACTGATAATAAGGTTTTAATTCAGTGGGAGAGGATTTCGAGTCCTCGGTTGACCACATAAGGAGGAAAAGATATGTTCAGAGGTAAAAAATATCAGGACAGCGCAAAGCTGGTTGATAAGGCTAAACAATACGATGTTGACGAAGCTTTGGATTTGACTGTAAAAACAGCTAAAGCTAAGTTTGACGAAACAGTGGAAGTACATGTAAGACTCGGTGTCGATTCAAGACATGCAGATCAACAGGTCAGAGGTGCTATAGTTCTTCCTCACGGCACAGGAAAAACCTCAAAGGTTTTGGTGTTCGCAAAAGGTGCAAAGGCTGATGAAGCTGCTGCGGCAGGTGCGGACTATGTCGGAGAAATGGATCTTGTTTCGAAGATTCAGGGAGAAAACTGGTTTGACTTTGACGTTGTTGTTGCAACTCCGGATATGATGGGTGTTGTAGGTCGTTTGGGTAAGGTTCTCGGACCTAAGGGCTTGATGCCTTCGCCTAAAGCAGGTACGGTTACAATGGACGTTACAAAAGCGGTAAACGAAATTAAAGCAGGTAAAATCGAGTACAGACTTGATAAAACAAATATCATTCACTGCCCGATCGGAAAAGTATCTTTCGGTAAGGACAAGTTGGTTGAAAACTTTAATACACTTATGGGTGCTATCATTAAAGCGAAACCGTCTGCGGCAAAGGGTCAGTATTTGAAGAGCGTTGTTGTTTCTTCTACAATGGGCCCCGGAATAAAGCTGAACGGTGCAAAAATTTCCGGTTAATTTTAAATTAACTATTGACAATGTTTATTATGTATGATATAATATTATAGTTGTGTGATATTATATCATACATGATATATTCCGTAGACAGCAGGTATAAAGGTAAATCCTGCCGAGGGTATTTATTTAAAAATCTTTTATGATGTTGATTTTTAATGCTCTTTGCGGTCTACGGCAAAGAGCTTTCATTTTTTTTGAAAGCATACAGCTTTATGGGAGGTGAACGAAAAATGCCAAGTGAAAAAATATTGGACGCAAAAAAAGCACAGGTGGCTCAAATCGTTGAAGTTTTGAAAGGTGCTACAACAGGTGTTCTCGTTGACTACAGAGGACTTACGGTTGAAGAAGATACAAAGCTTAGAAATGATTTAAGAGCGGCTGGTGTACATTATTTCGTTGTAAAGAACACATTGCTTCGTTTGGCTGCAAAAGAAACAGGTATCGACGGTTTGGATGATGTATTGCACGGACCTACTGCATTGGCGGTATCCGAAGATGCGGTTGCTCCGGCAAAGGTATTGGCTGATTTTGCAAAAGAAAACGAAAAAATGCAGCTTAAGTCCGGCTTTATGGATGGTAAAGTTATATCCATGGATGAGCTTCAACAGCTCGCTAAAACGCCGAACAAAGAAACCCTTATCGCAAAGATTATGGGCAGCTTGAATTCTCCGATTTCCGGTCTTGCAAGATTGCTTAATACAATCGTTGAAGGCGGTGTAGAAATCGAAGATTTGATAGCTAAAAAGGCAGGAGAAACTGCCGACGCAGCTGAAGAAAAGACAGAAGAAGCTCCTCAGGAAGCGGAAACCGCAGCTGAGGAAACAGCAGAAGAAGCTACCAAAGAGGAAGCTCCTTCTGAAGAAGCAGCACAAGATGCTGAATAATAAAATTATAATTGATACAGGAGGTCAACAAAAATGGCAGACGTACAAAAAATCTTAGATGAAATTAAAGAATTAAAATTGTTGGAAGTAGCTGAATTGGTAAAGCTTATGGAAGAGGAATTCGGCGTTAGCGCAGCAGCTCCGGTTATGGTAGCAGGCGCAGCAGCTGAAGGCGGTGCAGCAGCAGCTGAACAAACTGAATTTGAAGTTATCCTTGCTGATGCAGGTGCTTCAAAATTGGGCGTAATCAAGGTTGTAAGAGAGCTTACAGGTCTTGGCTTGAAAGAAGCAAAAGCTTTGGTTGACGAAGCTCCGAAGTCTTTGAAGACAGATGTTGCTAAAGAAGAAGCTGAAGCTATGAAAGCTAAGCTTGAAGAAGCAGGCGCAAAGGTTGAGTTGAAATAATCATGATTATTGACCTGTCCGAAATTATAAAGGATTACGGCGGAAGAATGAACGTTTCGGCTTCAATTGAAATGGACGATACCGAGTTTTTGGGCGAATCGTTCAAATTTCAAAAACCGCTCAGTATTAACGGTGCTATTATTAATAATACAAAATCACTTGAAATGTCTCTGAAAGCAGAGGGTGAAATGCAGGTACATTGTGCAAGATGCGGGAAACCTTTTGTTGTTCCGGTGAAGTTTCGTATACACGAAATACTTGTGCGTGAGGGCAGTGATTCAAGTGATGATGAAACAGTTGTTTTTTCGGGTGAGGAACTCGATATATCCGAAATTGTTCAAAACAGTTTCTTAATGAGTGTTTCGGGAAAGTATCTTTGCAGGGAAGACTGTAAAGGACTTTGTCCTAAATGCGGGGCTGATTTAAACGATGGAGAATGCGGCTGTGATAAAGAAGAAATAGACCCGAGATGGGCGGATTTGCAGAAAATCATGAAGAATATGACTGATACCAAATAGGAGGTGCGATTAAGATGGCAGTACCTAAGGGTAAAGTATCGAGATCAAGAAGAGACAAAAGACGTGCAAACTGGAAATTGGAAGTTCCCGGAATGGTAGAATGCCCCCAGTGCCACGAATATAAAATGCCGCATAAAGTTTGTAAAGCTTGTGGCTATTACAACGGCAGAGAGGTCGTTAAGGTTTCTCAAGACTGATTTTAAGCGGAATTTTAAAAATTTTCATAAAAAAACGAGGTGTATGCCTCGTTTTTTTATGTGTGTAATTTGTTGTTAATTTCAATAGTTAGAATCAATTAACAGCCGAAACATTCTGTTTTGACATTTAAACATCAATGACAGCATCCGCCTGTGGTATCTTTGTAACCTCTTTTTTTGATTATTTCAGAGAAATGTACCAGCTCATCGTAATTATTAATTCCGTCACCGCGTTCAAGCAGTGCTTTTTGAATTTTATCGGGAAGGGTATTGAAATATTCCACAGCTATTTCATCACCTTCGAGAAGTTCATTAATATTTGCATATTCTATATCCATTTTAGGGCATCTCCTTTTTATTACCGCGTAACAGGGTATGTTTAAATAGACAATCGCCCTTTTAGCATACCCAACTGCAAGGTTTTAAAACCAATTTTATTATGCCCGAATTTGTATTAACTTATTCCGATAAAATTGTATAAAGCTCGTCTACGCTTGACGCTATTTTATCTGCTCCGGCATTTTCAAGCTCATCTTTTTCCGCATATCCGAATTTCACTCCGACACATGGAATTTTGCATATATGTGCGGCATTTACATCCTGTCTTCTGTCTCCGACCATAATCGGGGAAGAACTGAATTTTTGCAGGATTGCGGAAATTATTTCATCTTTTGTATTTGTAGTTTCGTTTAATTCCGGTCCGAGAATTATTTCAAAGTATTTCGAAAGGTCAAAGTGTGATAATATTTTTTCGGCATATACGCGCGGTTTTGAAGTTGCAACCACAAGAATTTTGCCGTTTGACTTCAAATTTTCAAGCATTTCGGGAATTCCCGGAATAATGCTGTTTTCAAACATTCCGACACTCGAAAAACGTTCACGGTAAAACGAAAGTGCTTTATGTGCGTCTTCAAAGCTCAAAGAATAGAACTTCATAAATGCGTCAACCAAAGGAGGCCCTATAAATGGAAGCAAATTATCGAGATTATCCTCTTTTATTCCCATGCGTGAAAGCGCATATTGTACGCATTTTGTAATCCCCTCTTTAGGGTCGGTCAGAGTTCCGTCCAAATCAAATAAAATAGTATTATACATTTTTTTGCCCCTTTTGAAGTATTTTCTTGAGAAATTGTCCTGTATAGGATTTTTTTACTTTTGCAACCTGTTCAGGAGTTCCCTCAGCAATTATCTTTCCGCCTCCGTCGCCGCCCTCGGGTCCCAAATCGAGAATATAATCGGCTGATTTAATTACATCAAGATTGTGCTCGATTACAACAATACTGTTACCTGCATCAACAAGTCTCTGTAAAACCTCAATAAGCTTGTGAACATCGGCGGTGTGAAGCCCTGTAGTAGGTTCATCAAGAATATATATTGTTTTTCCTGTACTCCTTTTTGAAAGCTCGGTTGCAAGCTTAACTCGCTGAGCTTCTCCGCCGGAAAGTGTGGTAGAGCTTTGACCGAGCTTAATATAACCGAGACCGACGTCTCGAAGTGTCTCAAGCTTGCGGCGAAGCTTCGGCAGATTTTTGAAAAATTCCAACGCTTCATCGACTGTCATATCAAGCACATCATATATATTCTTTCCTTTATATTTTACTTCCAGTGTTTCTCTGTTGTAGCGTTTGCCCTTGCATACTTCACACGGAACAAATATATCGGCAAGAAAATGCATTTCGATTTTTACAATACCGTCACCGGAGCAAGCCTCGCATCGCCCGCCTTTTACGTTAAAACTGAAGCGTCCCGCATTATATCCGCGCATTTTAGCCTCATTTGTAGAAGCAAAAACTTCGCGTATATCGTTAAAGAGATTTGTGTAGGTTGCTGGATTTGAACGCGGTGTTCTGCCTATCGGAGATTGGTTAATGTCTATTATTTTGTCAAGCTGCTCCGTGCCGATTATTTTTTTGTGTTTCCCGGGGTGAGTTTTTGCGCGGTTTAAATCATGGGCAAGCCGTTTGTATAGAATTTCGTTTATTAAAGAGCTTTTTCCCGAGCCGGATACGCCTGTTACACAGGTAAAAACTCCGAGAGGAATTTTCGCGTTTATATTCTTTAAATTATTTTCGGCTGCTCCGATTATTTCAAGCCATCCTGTCGGTGTTCGGCGGACATCGGGAATTTCGATTCGTTCCTTTCCGGAAAGATACCGTCCCGTTACGGATAAATCATTTTTCATGAGTTCTTCCGCATTGCCCTCGCCTATTACATTTCCGCCGTTTACACCCGCCCCCGGACCTATATCAATTATGTGGTCGGCAGCGAGCATCGTATCTTCGTCATGTTCAACTACAATAACGGTGTTTCCCAAATCACGCAGATGCTTTAATGTTTCGATAAGACGGCAGTTATCGCGCTGATGCAGACCGATACTCGGCTCGTCCAATATATATAACACTCCGGTCAGACCGGAACCAATCTGAGTTGCCAGTCTTATTCGCTGAGCCTCTCCGCCCGAAAGTGTTCCGGAGGAACGTGAGAGGGTAAGATAATCAAGTCCGACATCAAGCAGAAAAGTAAGACGTGCTTTGATTTCCTTTATAACTTGGTTTGCTATCATTTTTTCTCTGTCGGAAAGAGTTAAGCTATTAATAAAATCAAGCTCATCCCGAATTGACATACAGGTTAATTCATATATATTTTTTCCGCCTACGGTAACAGCCAAAACTTCGTCATTAAGGCGTGTACCGCCACATTTTTTACATTTAACTTCATTCATATAACGTTCAATATCAAATTTTGCATAATCCGAGCTTGAACTGTTATAGCGGCGTTCGAGATTGGTTATAACGCCCTCAAAAGGTGTCATATACGTTCCGCTTCCGTAATTTCTGGTGTACTCCATTTTTATTTTTTCTGTTCCTGTGCCGTAAAATATAATATTTTTTATTTTGTCGGGCAAATCACGAAACGGAGTATTTATATCAAAGCCGTAATGCTTAGCAAGCGAAGTATAATACATGTGTGCCATGCTGTCTTCCGCAGCGGGTGCTGCCCAACCCGTACAGTATATTGCTCCTTCGATTAGGCTTAAACTGTCGTCGGCAATGATTAGTTCGGGGTCAATTTTAAAATTGCTGCCAAGACCGTCACATTCGGGACATGCTCCGTATGGATTATTAAAAGAGAACATGCGTGGAGAAAGCTCCTGAAGACTGATTCCGCAGTCATCGCATGCGTAGCTTTGGCTGAAAGAGAGAATTTCTCCGTCTACGATTTCAACCATGACTATATCTCCGGTGAGGGAGGCGGCTGTTTCAAGCGAATCGGTAAGTCTTCTTGTAATATCATCTCTTATTACAAGCCTGTCCACAACAATTTCTATATTATGCTTTTTTGTTTTTTCAAGTTTTATTTCCTCGCTCAGGTCATACATTATACCGTCAACCCGCACACGCACATAACCGTTCTTTTTTGCATTTTCGAATATTTTGGTATGCTCGCCTTTTTTTCCGCGTATTACAGGTGCCAACACTTGTATTCTTGTTCCTTTTTCGAGGGACATAACTTTATCAACAATTTGGTCGATGGTTTGCCTTGAAACCTCTTTTCCGCACTTAGGACAATGGGGAATACCTATACGTGCATATAAAAGACGCAGGTAGTCGTAAATTTCCGTAACTGTTCCCACGGTTGAGCGAGGATTTTTTGAAGTGGTTTTTTGGTCGATGCTTATTGCCGGAGAGAGTCCCTCAATATAATCAACATCCGGTTTTTCCATCTGACCGAGAAATTGTCTTGCGTAAGAAGACAATGATTCGACATATCGTCTTTGTCCCTCGGCATATATTGTATCGAATGCAAGCGAGCTTTTCCCCGAGCCTGACAAGCCTGTTAGTATTACAAGCTTATTTCGCGGTATATTGAGATTAATATTTTTAAGATTGTGAACTCTTGCGCCTTGTATTTTAATAAAGTCGTTCATTAATTATCACTTTCTTTCAGTTTTTTTATTCTGTCACGAAGCTCGGCCGCTTTTTCAAATTCGAGATTTTCCGCTGCTGCAAGCATTTCGTCTTTAAGATTTGCGATTACTTTTTCAATATCAATTTCGGGAAGAACGGACGGAGCGTCCGGAACTTCAATTGATTCTATTATTTTTCTTATATCTTTTTTAACGGTAGTCGGAACAATTCCGTGCTTTTCGTTGAATTTCTTTTGTATTTCACGTCTGCGTTCGGTTTCGGAAATGGCATACTGCATTGACCCGGTAATTGTATCCGCATACATTATTACTTTGCCCTCGGAATTTCTTGCAGCTCTGCCTATCGTTTGTATCAAAGACGTGGAGCTTCGGAGAAATCCTTCCTTGTCGGCATCGAGAATTGCAATAAGTGATACTTCGGGCAGGTCAAGCCCCTCACGCAGCAAATTTATTCCAACAAGTACGTCAAATTTGCCGAGACGCAGGTCGCGGATAATTTCGGTACGTTCTATGGTTTTTATTTCCGAGTGCATATATCGGACTTTGATTCCCACTTCGGTAAGATAATCGGTGAGATTTTCCGCCATTTTTTTCGTCAGCGTTGTAACAAGTACGCGCTGATTTTTTTCGGCTCTTATGTTAATTTCCGAAATCAAATCGTCAATTTGCCCGGTAACGGGGCGAATTTCAATTTCGGGGTCAAGAAGTCCGGTGGGACGGATAACCTGCTCTGCAACAGCTTCTGAATGTTCTTTTTCATAATCTCCGGGAGTTGCGCTTGTAAATATTACGCAATTCATTTTAGTTTCAAATTCTTCGAATTTCAGCGGACGGTTATCAAAAGCACTCGGCAGACGAAAGCCGTAACGGACAAGACTTTCTTTGCGGGCGCGGTCGCCGTTGAACATTGCACGCACCTGCGATACGGTAACGTGAGATTCATCAATTATCATCAGGAAATCTTCCGGGAAATAATCAAGCAAAGTATACGGAGCACTGCCTTTTTTTCGCCCGCTTATATGCCTTGAATAATTTTCAATTCCCTGGCAAAAACCTATTTCCCGCATCATTTCGATGTCGTAGCGAGTTCTTTGTTCAATTCGCTGTGCTTCTATCAGCATATTGTTTTCCTTGAAATATGCTATTTGCTCTTCAAGTTCTTTTTCTATTGCCGCAATTGCCACAGCCATTTTGTCGCTTGTTGTAACATAGTGCGAAGCAGGCATTATAACAACATGCTGTCTGTAACCTATTATTTCCCCGGTAATTACGTTTATTTCGGAAATACGGTCTATTTCATCCCCGAAAAACTCAACTCGTATAGCATTCTCACCGTTATTTGACGGAAATATTTCCAAAACGTCGCCGTGAAGGCGAAATTTGTTACGTATAAAGTTTATATCATTTCTTTCGTATTGCATGTCCACAAGCTTGGAAAGTATATCTTCTATTTTTCTTTCTGTTCCGACGCGCAGAGACAGCATTAAATTTTTATAATCCTCAGGATCTCCGAGACCGTAAATGCAAGATACGCTTGACACAATTATGACATCCTTGCGCTCGAAAAGAGAAAATGTGGCACTGTGTCTCAGTTTATCGATTTCGTCATTGATAGAAGCGTCCTTTTCTATAAAGGTGTCAGTCTGGGGAATGTATGCTTCGGGTTGATAGTAGTCGTAGTAAGATACAAAAAATTCAACGGCATTATTTGGAAAAAATTCTTTAAATTCGCTGCAAAGCTGTGCCGCAAGAGTTTTATTATGCGCCAAAACAAGTGTAGGTTTGTTTACTTCCGCTATAACATTTGCCATTGTAAAGGTTTTACCGGAGCCGGTTACTCCCAAAAGAGTCTGTTCTTTTAACCCGTTTTTTATTCCTGTGACTAACTTTTCAATTGCCTCGGGCTGGTCGCCGCAGGGAGAAAAGTCCGATACAAGTTCAAAATGATCCATACTTTAACTTTACCTTTCATATTACTACATATTATATAGTATATCACAATTTTTTGAAATGTCAACGAATAAATGTTCGAAAAAATTTATTTTCGTTATTATGTACAAGTTTTTTCATGTGAAACATAGGATTTCGTTCTTGATTTCGGTCGAAAAATGTGATATATTAATATATATGGTAAAGAAAGGTAGGCATGAAAAAATTGAAAAAGAATAATTCTTACAAAACCTCGTATCTTATTAAAAGATTTGCGCCTTATTACAAAAGGTATATAAACGTGTTAATTCTTGATTTGATATGCGCGTCTTTAACCACCGTATGTGAGTTGGTTTTTCCTATGATTGTGAGATATATCACCAATACGGCTATGTACGATATTGCAAAGCTGTCGGTCAAAACAATTGTATCGCTGTGCGTTTTTTACTTTGTTCTCAGAATTTTTGACACGCTTGCTAATTTTTACATGGCAAATACCGGACATGTAATGGGAACACGGATGGAAAGTGATATGCGTCATGATTTGTTTGCACATTTGCAAACCTTGTCATATTCGTATTTTTCCGAAATGAAGGTAGGTCAGATAATGTCGAGGATTACAAGCGACTTGTTTGATGTGACCGAGTTTGCGCATCATTGCCCCGAAACACTTTTTATATTAAGTGTAAAGGTGGTTGTTTCATTTATTATTTTAATGGGAATAAATCCGTACCTTACACTTATTATCTTTATTATTCTGCCGATTATGCTTTTTTGTTCAATGAGCTTCAGAAATAAAATGAGAGCGGCGTTTAAAGCTTCAAGAGTGCAGGTGGGAGAGCTTAATGCGCAGGTCGAAGACAGCCTTTTGGGAGTAAGAGTCGTTAAATCCTTTGCGAATGAAGATATTGAAATAGATAAGTTTGACAGCGGAAATTTAAAATTTCTCGAAACAAAGAAAAAAGCTTATAAATATATGGCAGGATTTCAATGTACTACCAGATTTTTTGAGGGATTTATGTATATAACGGTGGTAGCGGCGGGGTCATTATTCATGATTAATTCAAAAATAACACCCGGCGATTTGATTACTTATCTTTTGTATGTTACCACACTGCTCGCTTCGATAAGAACTCTTATTGAATTTACCGAACAGTTTCAAAGAGGGATGACGGGAATAGAGCGGTTTATAGAAATTATGGATGCAAAGGCGGAAATAATAGATAAAAAGGACGCTGTTGAGCTTGAAAAAGCAAAGGGTGAAATTAATTTTGAAGATGTGAGTTTTAAATATAACGGAGCGGAAAAGTATGTTTTTGAGCATCTTAATTTAAAAATACCCGCAGGAGGCTCAATTGCGCTTGTTGGTCCGTCCGGGAGCGGAAAAACGACAATATGTAATCTTATTCCGAGATTTTATGATGTAACAAGCGGTAGAATTACCGTTGACGGATTGGATATCAGAGATGTTACGGCAAAATCTTTAAGAAATAACATAGGAGTTGTACAGCAGGATGTATATTTGTTTTCCGGCTCTGTAAGCGAAAATATTGCTTACGGATGTCCGCAGGCTTCAAAGGAGGATATAATAAAAGCGGCAAAAAGAGCGGGAGCGGATGAGTTTATAAAACAGCTTCCGGACGGATATGACACATATGTGGGTGAGCGCGGAGTTAAGCTTTCGGGAGGACAAAAGCAAAGAATAAGCATCGCAAGAGTATTTCTTAAAAATCCTCCGATACTTCTTTTGGATGAAGCAACCTCCGCACTGGATAACGAAAGTGAAAAAATAGTCCAAAAATCTCTTGAGGAGCTTGCAAAGGGCAGAACGGTGTTTACAATTGCACATAGACTTTCCACAATTAAAAATGCGGATATGATTCTTGTGCTTACAAATAACGGAATAGAAGAACAAGGAACACATGAAGAACTTTTGAAGAAAAACGGAATATATGCTCAGCTTTATAATATGTAACAAAGTGGATGCAAAAAAAGTTCGGAACGCAAAAAGGCGGTGTATTTTTATACACCGCTTTTTTGCTCGGGATTTTTATGATAGTATCTGTTTTAACCTATATTATATAGGTAATAACTGCTCCCAAAACGGCGGCGGCAAGGAGAAAAAAAGCAATATAGGGAATAGGAGAAGGTCTTTTTTTCAGTCTGATTTGAGTATGGTTAAGATATGAAGCAACTATTTTTTCGGCGTCTGCAATAATTTTATCTTCAAGTGCCGGATTATAATCTTTTAAAATTAAGATTGCCCGGTCAATATACGGAGAAGAAAAGTTTTCCAATATAATTGCTTGCTTTGTATTATTTTTCATTTACATACCCCTCTTGTTAATAATTTTGTAGCATTTTGTGTTTGTAAAATCTAATGTTATATTTAACAATTTGCTATATTTTTATACGTATTTTATTCCAAAAATTGCTTTTTTGCTTAAAAATGGGCTGTTTTTGTGAGTTTAAATACCATTATATGGAAATATATTACACAAAAAGGTAAAAAGTCTATAAAGAAATGATGTAATTATTAAAAAAATAATACGGATTTTAGTAAAAACGTAACAAATTCGTAATAAATTCCTTGACAATTGAATATAATCATAGTAAAATAACTCGTATAGGACTTGAAAAACAGTTTTTAGGAATATTACATTGAGGTGTGTATTCTTGGTATGTGTCTAAAATCATGTGCCGAACTTTGGAAGCTCTTATACGGCGTCCACAGAAAGGAATGATGAAGAATGTCTTTATTTGAAAAATTAAAGAAATTCCCAAAAAGTAATCCGAAAAAATTGTTTGAAACATTTATGGCAGTAACCGTTGTTTCCATGATAACAATGGGTGCTGTGTTTGATACGGGCATGAAAGAAATAACCGTAATGCGTACCGACTTGTTTGCGGGTACTACCGAAACAATGACGGCAAGCACGCGTCAGGAAAATGTATATGAATTTTTTAAAGAAAAAAATATACCGGTCGATAGTGATGAAATTCTTGCATTTTCAATGACGGACGAAATCAATGACGGAGATACCCTGGAAATAAAACAGGGTAAAAAAATTAAAATAAAAGCGGACGGAACGATAAAAACGACTTTGACGTCAAGAACTACCGTTGCGGAAGCTCTTATGGAAAACGGTGTAAAAATAGGTGCGGACGATTGGGCTGAGCCGGGATTTGAAACACCGGTTACCGACGGAATGGACATCACATTATACAGAATAACCGTACGGGAAGAAACTGTTACTGAAAAATTTTCGGGTCCTGTAGAAAATCGTACGGACAATAATATGTATAAGGATGAACAAAAGGTAATAAAAGGCGAAGAGGGAACTAAGGAAGTTTCTTACAAAATTATGTATAACGGAGACCGGGAGGTTTACCGCGAAACTCTTTCGGAAAATGTCATAAAAGAACCGGGAACAACGGTTGTGGTTACCGGAACAAAAGAAAGATTGACAGCTACAAAGCAGGGAAGAACATTTACTTACTCTAAAAAAATTACGGTGAATGCGACTGCTTATGATACTTCACCGGAGGAAAACGGCGGATATTCAAGAACAGCATTGGGTCTTACCCCGAAGTTCGGTATTGTTGCCGTAGACCCAAGAGTTATTCCGCTCGGTTCAAAGCTTTATATTGAATCGGTTGATGACGGAGGCTCATGGACTTACGGATATTGCATAGCCGGAGATACCGGAGGCGCGATAAAAGGAAAGAGAATTGATTTGTGTTATAATACAAGATATGAATGTATGCAGTTTGGCAGAAGAAGCGCGACTGTATACGTGCTGGATTAAAATTAATTAGGCAGTAACGGATTACTTGTAAACAATAGTTTACCGACGGACATACCGGCCAAGCGGCAGGTATGTCCGTTCACTTTTTCAGTGAGAATTGGGGTCTATAAAATGAAAAAACAAATCCTGCAAAGATTGTATTAAACATTCATGGTATTTTTTCTTACGATTTGCTTTTTGGGCGAATATTTGAGCGTATAGCTGTTTTCTCCGTATTTTTTTGATATAAGCTTTAAAGTAAAGCTTTCAGCCTCTTCTGTTTCGGGAAGAGTGAATTGGAGTATATGCCCTCTTAAGTTTTCGTTTTTGCCGCTTTTCGGCGTTTGCCAATCAATAATATGATAAACATTGCTTCCGATTTCAATATATGCCGAAATTGTATCCTCGGCACATTCAAAGGAATCATTTAAAAGCCACAGCTCTGCCGAAAAAAGTTCACCGCCGCTATAGGAAAATTTTGAAATTCGCGCACTCGGAATAATCGGTGAAAGCGAATTTTTAATGCTGTAATAAGCTTTTTTAGGCTTTGCGGGATAGGATAAAACGGAATTGTTTGCAGCAGTTTTCCACGGCTCGTTGTAACACCAGTTAACAGCCATTGAGCAATAAGGCTTTTGCCGGCGTGCTTCTTCAAATATTGCTTTATATCCCTCACATTGAAGCCATTGACTGTAAAAGACAATATCTTCAAGCGTTGTCATTGTGCCGAAATATTTTTCGAGAACATCCAAGCACATCCAAGAGCTTTCTCTCCAAGCACCGAAAGCATGATGACCTGTCCATGACGGACTGGAGGCAGTAGGAAACAAATCACCTTTCGGAATGAAAGTTTTTAAATATTCAACATCCGCAACCGACGGAATACCGAACTCGGAATAAGCGGTATTTCTTGCAGAATTGAACATTTCGTAAACTTCGGCATTCTCAACATCGGAATAAAACAAATAACACCCGTGAGCCATACCGGTAAGCGGCGAGGTCGCAATAAACGGTGTATTTTGGTCAAGGTCGTAACATATTTTATTCAGCAGTCTCAGGGCATGCGACTGGTCGGTCATCCTTGACCAACCGTTAAAAAGCTCGTTGCCGCCGCACCATAGTACAAGACAAGGATGCTTGCGGAGCATTTTTACTATAGCTCTTGCTTCCTGCTCTAAAATTTTAAGATAATGAGGGTCGTTTTGATAGTTGTTGCACGCAAGAGGAAATTCCTGCCATACCATAATTCCGTATTCATCGCAAAGCTCGTAAAAAACTTCCTTGCCTATACCCGAGCCGCCCCAAACACGAAAAATGTTCATATTTGCCTCTTTTGCAAGCCGTACCAACGGCTCGTAGGTATCTCTTGAAGCATTTCCCATAAATATTTCGGGCGTGACAAAGTTGGAGCCTTTTGCAAATATATTTTTTCCGTTTAAACGAATTTGAGTGGGCGGAACGCTCCTGGATTTCGGAAATCCTTCCGGCTCGGTCCAGGCTTTTGGATCGCTCATTACAAGCTCTGCGTTTCGAAAACCTATTTTGCCATGCTTTTCATCAACAGAATTAAAAACTCTGTAGCTGTACAGATTGGGATTCCCCTGACCGTTGCAGTACCATACAAGCGGATTATTTATTGTAATGTTTTTATCCGCTCCTTTGTATAAAAGCTCGCCGTCGGGAGAATAAAATTCAATTTCGCAACTGTCGTCGGTTTCGAATGTAATATTCGCTCTATCGCACGACAGGGTGTAAGACACTTCACAATTTTTTATATAGTCTTTCGGTCTTATATCTATGTAAGCATCGTTCCATATCCCGGAAACAAGCAACCTGGGATGCCAGTCCCAACCGTAGCATACCGGCGGCTTGCAGCAGTTATCAGCTTGCTCTCTGCCCTCAGGAGCACCATTTCTTTTCGGATGTGGGTGTATTATTACCGTAATTTCATTTTTTTCGGGTTTTAATATATCAGTTATGTCTGTTTCTGTTTTTGTAAACATGCCTTCGTGCGAACAGATTATTTCATCATTTAGCAGTATATCATATAAATAATCTATTCCTTCACTTACAAAGAATACTTTGTCTGTTATGGATGTATTTACCGAAAATTCACTTCGGTAATACCATGTGCTGTCCTCAAGCTGCTTGTATTGTGTAAAGTTATCGGCATAATTTACATCGCCCCAATTATAAAAAGCCGCATAATCCTGCTGAATTGTTCCGGGAACATTTGCCGGAAACCAAATATTTTCATCATCTTTTCGGCCTTGCCAAGTGAGTTTTTGCTTCATATGTATAAATCAATCCTTTCAATTAAATAAAGATTTTTTGCATTTATCATTATATCATACATTTATAGTAAATTCAATATACAAAATAAAAAATCAGGGAAATCGAAAATCAAAATAGTCAAGATTTTTGAATGAGTGAACAAGCTGTATTCGTATTGCGTTAAAAAAA
>CAKSJU010000036.1 GCA_934463455.1 uncultured Clostridia bacterium
CGCACCCCTGAAAATGCAGAGCATTTTCGGGCGTGCGTTATTTTTTATTTGCATCCCTCGAGAAAAATATTATTCACAAAAAGGAGATCTTGAAAATGGAAAAAGAAATGAACGAACTTCAAACGCTGCGGCATTCGGCGTCGCATGTACTGGCACAAGCCGTAAAAAGGCTTTATCCTGACGCAAAGCTTGCAATAGGCCCCGCTATAGACAGCGGATTTTACTATGATTTTGATACCGAGCATACATTTACGCCGGAGGACTTGGAAGCTCTCGAAGCCGAAATGAAAAAAATCGCAAAAGAGAACTTAAAAATCGAACGCTTTGAACTGCCGAAAGCGGAAGCACTTGAGCTTATGAAGGACGAGCCGTATAAAATCGAGCTTATAAACGATTTGCCGGAGGGCGAGGTTATATCCTTTTATAAGCAGGGAGATTTTACCGACCTCTGCGCGGGACCGCATGTGAATTACACAAGCAAGGTTAAGGCATTCAAGCTTTTGAGCGCAACGGGTGCATATTGGCGCGGCGACGAGCATAATAAAATGCTGCAGAGAATTTACGGAACTGCATTCTTGAACAAAGCGGAGCTGGAGGAGCATCTTGCGGCGTTGGAAGAGGCTAAAAAACGAGATCATAACAAGCTGGGACGTGAATTGGAGCTGTTTACAACAGTTGATATAATAGGTCAGGGATTGCCGATAATGCTTCCGAAAGGTGCAAGAATAATACAGCTTTTGCAAAGATTTGTTGAGGATGAAGAACAAAAAAGAGGCTGGCAGCTGACAAAAACTCCGCTTATGGCTAAGAGTGATTTGTATAAGCTGTCGGGACATTGGGATCATTACAAGGACGGCATGTTTGTAATGGGAGATGAAGAAAAGGATAAGGAAGTGTTTGCGCTTCGCCCGATGACATGTCCGTTCCAGTATCAGGCATTTTTGAACAGAGGCCGTTCTTACCGCGATTTGCCGATGAGACTTAACGAAACCTCCACATTGTTCAGAAACGAAGCTTCGGGAGAAATGCACGGACTTATAAGAGTGCGTCAGTTCACGATCTCGGAGGGACACCTTATGTGTACGCCGGAACAGCTTGAGGATGAATTTAAGGGTTGTCTGGAGCTTTCGAACTTCATGCTTGAAACACTTGGCTTAAAGGAAGATGTATCTTACAGATTTTCACAGTGGGATCCTAACGACAGAGAAAAATATATCGGCACTCCGGAGCAGTGGGACGAAGCACAGGGCATGATGAAAAAAATCCTCGACCATTTGGAAATACCGTATAAAATCGGCATAGGAGAAGCGGCATTCTACGGACCTAAGCTCGATATTCAGATTAAGAATGTTCACGGCAAGGAAGACACTCTTATTACAATTCAAATAGACCAGATGCTCGCCGAAAAATTCGGAATGGAATATACAGACCGCGACGGACAAAAGAAAAATCCGTATATTATTCACAGAACATCTATCGGCTGCTATGAAAGAACTCTTGCACTGCTCATAGAAAAATATGCGGGTGCATTCCCGGTATGGCTTGCACCGGTACAGGTAAAGCTTTTGCCTATTGCCGACCGTCATCTTGACTATGTATATGATGTTAAAAAACGTCTTGAAGAAGCCGGCATAATCAGAATAGAAATTGATGACCGTTCGGAAAAAATCGGATACAAAATCCGTGAGGCACAGCTGGAAAAGGTCCCTTATATGCTTGTTATCGGAGATAAGGATATAGAAAACAAAACCGTTTCGGTAAGAGCCCGTAAAGACGGCGACATAGGCGCAATGTCTTTGGAGGAGTTTATCGACAGGGTTGTTGAAGAAGTTAAAACAAAAAAAATTGATTAGTGTAACAAAACTCTTTCATATTGAATAGTCTATAGTATCATATGAAAGAGGAGGAAATGTTATGAGTTTATTCGGAGGCTGCGGCAACGGCGGAGATTCATGGATTTGGATTTTGATTATTGTCGTACTTGTGCTCTGCTGCTGCGGAGACGGAAACGGATTATTCGGAGGCTGCGGCTGCAACAATAACGGCTGCTGCTGAAACATATGAACATATAACTGTTACAAATTAGGGGCTGTAAAACAGCTCCTTTTTTGTAACGCTCTCAAAAGGCGGCATTTTTTAAGTAAAATATTACGAAACGGTGAATTTCAAAAGATTATACTTGTTTTTTTGAAAAATTATGCTATAATATAATAGAATACTTGTAATTTCACTTTATTGTCTGGAGGGAAACGTACAAATGATAAGAAAATCACTTATTTCGCAGATATATGTTGCAGCTTCAATACAGCGCTGGAATGACCATATACGTCCGTGGGTGGGCTTTACCGAGCTTGATAAACAGGCACATAAGATGTTTTATGCCTATGTGCTGGCAAAATGTGAGGGCGAGGGAAACTATGACCCGCTGCTGCTTTTGGAGGGCGGAATTTTTGAATTTCTGCACAGAATTGTTCTGACCGACATAAAACCACCGATTTATCATAAGCTTATGAAGGAAAAGGGTAAGCAGATTAACAGCTGGGTATTGGAGCAGCTGAAAGGCATGACAGTAGGCTTAAAAGGCGGATTTTACGATAAAATGACCCGTTATTTTGAGAAGGATGCTTATTCCGAAAAGGAGAAAAAAATTTTGAAAGCGGCGCACTATTTCGCGACCGATTGGGAATTTAATGTTATATATCCTCAAAATCTTACAACCTACGGAATTGAACAGGTAAAAACCGAAGTGACGCGAGGCTTGGCGCGTTGCAACACCTTTGACGGATTTCAGAATTTTGCGACAAATCCCGATTTGAAAGAGTTTTTGTCTCTGATAGGAAAGCTGCGTTACCAGCAAAGATGGTCGAGGGCGGTAAGAATGCCGCAGACTTTTGTTATGGGACACATGCTTGTTGTGGCAATTCTTTCGTATTTTTGCTCGCTTGAGGCGGGAGCCTGCGATGCAAGACTTGCAAATAACTTTTTTGCGGCACTCTTTCATGATTTGCCGGAGGTTTTGACGCGCGACATAGTATCGCCGGTAAAAGCGTCTGTTAAAGGTCTTGACAATCTGATAAAGGAAATAGAAGACGAACAGATGAGAACGGTTATTTTCCCGCTTATCCCGAAATCATGGCATAATGAGTTTGAATATTTTACGCAGGATGAATTTTCTTCAAGGATAATTCTGGACGGAAACATTTTGCATGTGTCCTCAAACGAAATTAACGAAAAGTATAACAACGGAAAATATTCTCCGATTGACGGAGAAATAATAAGAGGCTGTGACCATTTGTCGGCATATCTTGAAGCGTATATGTCGCTTCGCTATGGTATACAGTCGGAGCAGATGCAGTCGGGGTATCACAATCTGTTCGAAAAATATGAAAATAAGGAAATTGCGGGCGTGGATTTCGGACAACTGTTCGACTATTTCCGCATATGATATAATTATGGAACAAAAGCTTACAAAAGAGCAGACTCGCGAAAAGGCACTTTGTCTGCTGGAATTTCGTTCTCATTCAAAAAAGGAGCTTTGCGATAAGCTTATACGTGCCGGAGCGGCTGAAGAAGATATTGACGAAACGGTTGAATTTCTTTTCGAATACGGTTTTTTGGACGATTTGAAATATGCTGTCGGAAAGGCAAGAGATTTGGCAAATATAAAAAAATTCGGCAGAATGAGAATATACCGTGATTTACAGTCGCGGGGAATAAGTGCGGAGTATATAGAACAAGCACTTTCCGAGTTGGATTTTGATGAGGAAGAGACGCTGCTCCCGCTTATGGAGAAAAAACTCAAAGGGGATTTTGAGAAAAAGAGCATTGACCGCGCGATAAGATATTTTGCCGCAAAGGGATACAGATATGACGACATAAAAAGGTGTATAGATACGCTTAGGAACACGGAAGCTGACAATATGATTTAGGCATGGCTGACATGGCGAAAGCGGAAATCCGGCTCAGAGCCCGGATTACTTTCTTTTGGCGGATGAAACGGAAAGGTATGATATAATGGGATATAATATAGGAATGGTATCGCTGGGGTGCGCAAAAAATCAAACCGATGCGGAAACCATGCTCGGTATTTTGGCATCTTACGGACACAGGCTTGCAGCAGAGCCTGAAAATGCCGACGTAATTGTTGTGAATACCTGCGGATTTATAGAATCGGCAAAACAAGAATCGATTGATACAATTTTGGAAATGGCGGAATATAAAAAAGGCCGCTGCAAGCTTTTGATAGTATCGGGATGTCTTGCGGAACGTTATCACGATGATATTTTAAAAGAGCTTCCGGAGGCGGACGCTGTTGTCGGAACGGGAGATTATGACAAGATTAACGAGGTTATACAAAAGGCAATGGACGGAGAAAAGCCGGTTTTGGCAGGACACATTGACAGAACTCCGGAGGAGGGCTTGCCGCGCATTTTATCGACTCCGTCATATACCGCATATTTAAAAATAGCCGATGGCTGCGATAACCGCTGCACGTATTGTGCCATACCGCTGATACGCGGACATTTCAGAAGCCGAAGCATGGAGGACATTTTAGCCGAAGCAAAAGAGCTTGCAAAAGGCGGCGTTAAAGAGCTGATATTGATTGCGCAGGATACTACGCGCTACGGAATTGACCTTTACGGCAGATATGCGCTTTCGGAATTACTGGAAAAATTAACGGAGGTTGAGGGAATAGATTGGATTAGAGTTCACTATTTTTATACCGAGTCTGTTACGGACGAATTGATTGAAACCATGGCAAAGTATGATAAAATCTGCAATTATATCGATATGCCGATTCAGCATATAAATAATGACATTCTGCGCCGTATGGCAAGAAGAACAAACCGCGCGGAAATTGAGGAGAAAATTGCGAAGATAAGAGAAAAAATGCCCGATTGTACAATAAGAACTTCGCTGATTGTAGGCTTTCCGGGCGAAACGGAGGAGCAATTTGAAGAGCTTTGCGATTTTGTCCGCGAAATAAAATTCGACCGCGCGGGGGTTTTTGCGTATTCTAAGGAAGAGGATACGCCGGCGGCAAATTTTGAAGGTCAGATTGACGAAGAGACAAAGCAAAAAAGACTTGATAAGCTGATGAAAATTCAACAGGAAATTTCTCTTGAAAACAACAGAAAAAAAATATCTTCCGTTATTGAGGTTTTGACCGAGGGCTATGATGAAAGCAATTTTATGTATTTCGGCAGAAGCCGTGCCGACAGTATAGGCGTTGATTCGCTTGTTTATTTTGCGGCGGAGGATGAAGTAAAAACGGGTGAGATTGTACCGGTTGAAATTCTTGATGCGGACGAATACGATTTGACCGGCAGACAGGCTGCGAAATAAAAAAGCTTCAACGTAAAATCCGTCAAATCGGATTGAACTTTTTATTTCTGCTCAAGCGTTTTAATTGTGAAACTTTAGTTTTACAATCAGCTAAATTAAAAATCGAAAGGATTTAAAATTATGAATACTGCAAATAAGCTTACAATACTCAGAATTATACTTATCCCGATATTTATGGCACTGCTTACTGCAAGCGGCGCGGGCTTTCATATTGCCGCGCTTGTTGTTTTCATACTTGCGTCGCTTACCGACGCGGCGGACGGATATATAGCAAGACATTATAATCAGGTAACCACTTTCGGGAAATTTATGGATCCGCTTGCGGATAAAATGCTGACAACAGCGGCTTTTATAATCTTTGTCAGTGTAGGAAGAATGTCGCCGTGGGCACTTGCGCTTATTCTCATGAGAGAATTTGCCGTGAGCGGTATAAGACTTTTGGCGGCGGCAAATTCGAATGTGATTGCGGCAAGCATGTCGGGAAAGATAAAGACAGTGTCCCAAATGGTTGCAATAATTGCGGCGATTATTCTTTTAAATCCATTTTTTGAAGAAAATTCCGCGAAGTTGATTACCGAAATACTAATATGGATTTCGACGGCGGCAACGGTTGTTTCGGGTGCGGAGTATCTTATAAAAAATAAGAACCTGCTTATGTCCGAGGAATAGAGATTGGGAGCTATAACACATGAAAAAAATTATAAGTCATATAAGGCGTGCCATAGAAGACTATGATATGATACAAGAGGGAGACAGAGTGGCCGTGGGCATATCCGGAGGCAAGGACAGCCTTGTTCTGGCAGGGGCACTCGCACAGCTTTCGCGGTACTATCCGAAAAAATTTACGGTTGTCGGATTGACTCTTGATATGGGATATGATACGGATTATACAAAAATAAAACAGTATTGCAGCGAGTACGGAATAGAACATAAGGTGAAATATACCAATATAAAAGAGGTTGTATTTGATTACAGACAGGAGCAAAACCCATGCTCGCTTTGCGCAAAGATGCGCCGCGGCGCACTCAACGATTTTGCAATTGAGGAGGGCTGCCGCCGTGTGGCTCTCGGTCATCACAGCGACGACGTGCTGGAAACCTTTATGCTCAGCCTGATTTATGAGGGCAGAGTAAACTGCTTTTCACCTGTTACATACCTTGACAGAACGGGAATTTATCAGATAAGACCGATGATTTATGTTGCGGAGCGAGATATCAAAGGTGCGGTCAGGAGGCTGGAAGTGCCGGTTTTGCATAATCCGTGCCCGGCGAACGGCGTTACGAAAAGGCAGTACATGAAAGAACTGATTGCAAAGCTCGACAAAGAAACCACTCCGGGCTTGAAAAAAAGAATGTTTACTGCTGTCCAAAACAGTAAAATTGAGGGATGGGAGAGAAATTAGCATGGAATATTCAAAAAAAGCCGCAATTTCGCAGAATAAGAAAAAATTCAATATTATAACCGTTTCGGCAGTCGGAGCGGTTTGCCTTGTGGGAATTTTGCTGGCGGTATACAGCTTATATAAAGCAAGTTATTTGTATGCGGCACTTTATTTTATTGCCGTTTTGCTCGGATTGGGATATGTTATTATAAAAATTAATTCGATAATTCCGCTTTATATTGCAGCGGACGGAAGAAATGTGTATATCCAGAATTGGAACAACGGTGCGTTTGCTTATAATATTAATTTCAAACCGTCGTTTTTGGCGGATTTTATCCCGGCAAAGGTGGTAAAATATGAAATACCGATAGAAAAAATAGAGAAAATATATGTCGGAAGCAAGAATTATCTTGCGCGGAATTTAGAGAATACCGACTTTGCCGAACGTGCCGGAAAGCTTGAAAGAGCGCGCCGCAGCGATAAGAATGCGGTTAGAAGAATGGATTTTATTTGTATAACCGATAATGAAAACAAGGTTTATTTTATGCCTGTCTCGGATATTGATACAAAAGCTTTGGCGGAGATTGTGAATTATGTGCACAGAAAAAATCCCGAAGCGGAAATAAAATGCAATTTGAGGGAAATAAGAGCACGGCTCACAATCGGTTAGTAAAATAAGAAAAATTTTTACTGAGCCGAATAAAAAAGAAAAGAGGAATAAAAATGCCGAGAACAAAAAAAGAAACAGAAAATTTAACGCTTTTGGGCAATAAAAAAACCGTTTATGCGGATGACTATGCGCCCGAGGTGCTGGAGACTTTTTTAAACAAGCATCCGGATAATGATTATATGGTTACATTTAACTGCCCGGAGTTTACATCGCTTTGCCCAATAACAGGACAGCCGGATTTTGCGAAAATAGTGATTAATTATATTCCGGACAAGCTTATGGTGGAAAGTAAAGCATTGAAGCTGTATCTTTTCAGCTTTCGTAACCACGGGGATTTTCATGAGGATTGCATAAATATTATTATGAAAGACCTAAAAAAGCTTATGGACCCCAAATATATTGAAGTTAAGGGGATTTTTACGCCGAGAGGCGGAATTTCGATTTATCCGTTCGCAAATTACGGAAGAGCGGGAACAAAATATGAAAAAATAGCGGAAGAAAGATTGTTTTCCGAACTAAATCATAATTAAGAAAGAAGAATTGATATGAGAAAAGCACTGGTAGTTTTATCGGGAGGTCAGGACAGTACAACCTGTCTGTTTTGGGCAATTGACCGATACAAAAAGGAAAATGTTTCGGCAATTGGCTTTGATTACGGTCAAAGACATAAGGCGGAGCTTGATTGCGCAAAGAAGATTTCTGCGGAAGCGGGAATACCTTTTGAAATAATAAAAACACCGATTATAAGCGAGCTTTCGGCAAATTCGCTCACGCGGGAGGACATTCCGGTCGAAGAAAAGAAGCCGGAGGGAGCGCCCCCGAACACATTTGTTGAGGGAAGAAATTTACTTTTTTTGAGCTATGCGGCAATTTATGCAAAAACTCACGGAATAACGGATTTGATAACCGGAGTATGTGAAACGGACTTTTCGGGCTATCCCGATTGCCGCGATGAATTTATCAAATCTTTGAATGTTACCTTGAATCTTGCAATGGACTACAGATTTGTTATCCATACGCCGCTTATGTGGCTTACAAAGGCTCAGACCTGGGAGCTTGCGGATAAGCTCGGAGTTTTGGATATAATAAAAAATCAAACGCTTACCTGCTATAACGGTATTCCGGGGGCCGGCTGCGGACATTGCCCGTCCTGCTATTTGAGAAAAAGAGGATATGATGAATATATGAAAGGGAGATAAGCAAAAAATGTATGAGGTTGTTAAGTCATTGGAAATCAGCGCTGCGCATCGCTTGAGCTTACCGTATGAATCCAAATGCACCAATTTGCACGGACACAACTGGCGCATTAAGGTTTTTCTGCGCAGTGAGACCTTGAACGACGAGGGAATGGTTATGGATTTTAAGACCATAAAAACCAAAATAGAAAATCGGCTTGACCATAAAGTTTTGAACGATGAAGTAAGCTTTAATCCTACAGCGGAAAATCTTGCAAAGTTTATTTGCGATGAGCTTGAGCCTTTCTGTTTTCGGGTGGAAATATTCGAAAGTGAAAATAATATGGCTGTTTACTATAAGTAATTATGAAAGGGTCGTTTTGCAATGAAATATAAGGTAGTGGAGATATTCGACAGTATAGACGGTGAGGGAAAGCGTACCGGTCAGCCGGTGTCCTTTGTCCGGCTGGCGGGATGCAATTTAAGATGCAGCTACTGCGACACTTTATATGCGCTTTTTAATGAAGAAAAGCCGTGCGAGTATAAAGAAATGACGGCGGAGGAAATTTTTGAAAAAGTAAATCAAAATTATCGGCGCATAACTCTTACCGGCGGAGAGCCGCTCATTGCCGAGGGCGTGAAAGATTTGATAAAATTGTTTTCCGACAGAGGTTTTGAGGTGAATATCGAAACGAACGGAGCATGCGATACGGAAAAGTTCGACGTAGCTGAGAATGTGTTTTTTACAATTGATTATAAGCTTTTGTCAAGCGGAATGTCGGATAAAATGCTTTGGAAAAATTATTTGAGCTTAAAGCCGCGCGATGTTATAAAGTTTGTTGTCGGCTCGGATGAGGATGCGGCGCAGATGATTGACATAATGGGGAAATTAAAGAAATACTATGAGGAAATGCCGAATGTTTTTGTCGGCGCGGTATACGGAAAATATGATATAAAAAAGCTTGTGGATTTGATTATGAAAAACCCTGAATTGTCGGACGCGAAAGTTCAAATCCAGCTTCACAAATATATAGGAGTTTTATAACACGAATGCAGGGAACGCTGCTTTGATTTAAATAATATGCCCTGAGGGCAGAACGGAGGATTAATATGGATACAAGACAAGCTGTTTCGGCAGATAAAGAAAATTTAAAGGATTTATGGAAAAATTCATTTCATTTTGAAGATTCGTTTATTAACTGGTATTTTGACAAAGTGTTTGAGCCGGAGAATACTTTGGTAACAACCGATAAATCGCACATTATGTCGAGTCTTTCGGTGATGGAACAAACACTTAATATTTCGGGCTGCAACGTAAAAACGGCATATATTTCCGGACTTGCCGTACTGCCCGAATACAGAAATGATGACAATATGAAAAGCCTGGTCACCGATGCGATTGTGGCAGCGTCGAGGGGCGGTTATATTCTGAGTATGCTGATTCCGTCAAATTACAGATTTTGCGAGAGATTCGGCTGGAGGACAGCATACAGCTATAAGCAGTATGACATAACGCCGGAGGATTTGCCGGAGTATAGGGTAAACTGTCGTTTTGAACGCGCACAGATTAATGACAATACTGTTTTTGAATTGAATAGTATTTATAAAGCTTTTATGAAAGACAAAAACGCATATGCTTTAAGAGATAAGAAAAATTGGGTGCTTATTCTTGAAGATTTGTTCTATAATTTCGGCGGACAATGCCTTATATTAAAAGACGATGAGAATAATGCCGTCGGATATATATTGAGTATTATCCGCGATAAGAAGATGTGGGTTTATGAATTTGCATATACAAACAGAGCGGCATATGAAAATATTATCGGATTTATGAACGCTCACAAGCTCTATGTGGACAAAATTGCAATAAAAGCGGCAGCGGACGATTTGTCGTATTTGGATTTTTGCGACTGCCGCGAGGCTGTGCGCTATTGCCCGTTTGCGGCGGCACGTATAACCGACGCAAAAAAAGCACTGCAAATTGCATGCACAAATTTGGAGGGCAATTTTAAGATTCAGATTATAGACCGTTTGATAGAAGATAATAACAAAACATTCCTGCTCGGCACCGAAAGTGCCGAAGAGACAGAAGAGGAAGCGGAGGTTATTACCGATATAGGCACATTAACTCAGCTTTTTATGGGCTATATCAGTGTAGCGGAAGCCTGCCGCATGAATTTGATAAGCGGAAATGCCGAAGCTTTGAAAAAAATATTCGGCAAAAAAAATAATTATATTAATATGCTTTTGGTGTAAGGAGATTTAAGTTTTATGACTTACAGTACGGAAAGGAATGGTTATAAATGGTATATGTTTTACTGGCGGACGGATTTGAAGAGGTAGAGGCTATAGAGCCGGTGGATATTCTTCGCCGCGGCGGTGTTAATGTAAAAACGGTTGGGTTAAATAATAAAAATGTAACCGGTGCACACGATATTACCGTTGAGGCGGATATCCTTTTGGAGGAAGTATCGCTTGATAATGCACAGCTTATAATGCTCCCGGGAGGACCGGGACATACAAACATCGAGGAAAACGACCGCGCGAAGGACTTAATAAAAAATGCATATGAAAAAGGAATATTTATAAGCGCGATATGCGCGTCTCCGTCAATACTCGGAAAAATGGGTATTCTGGAGAATAAAACCGCAACGTGCTTCCCGAGATATGAAAAATTCTTAAAAGGTGCGGTTGTTTCTTCGGAAAAAGCTGTACGTGACGGAAAAATAATTACCGGAAAGGGTGCCGGAGCTGCGGCGGATTTCGGATTTTTAATGCTTGAAGCATTAAAAGATAAAGAAACAGCCGATAAAATAAGGAGTGCAATGCAATATTGAACAAAAAAGAACTGCGCCTTTTAATGAAAGAAAAGAGAACTGCGCTTTGCAGAAGTAAGACAGAGGAAAAAAGCGGTAAAATATGCGAAATGATTACAGCGTCCGAGCAGTACAAAAAAGCCGGCTTTATTGCGATTTATCTTGCGATACAAAATGAAGCCTGTGTAGACAGACTGGCAGACAGTGCTTTTTCGGACGGTAAGCGTGTTTGCGTGCCGGTTGTCTGCGGAGATGAAATGTATTTTTCCGAAATATATAAAAACGATAATTTTGTATGCGGAAAATTCGGAATAAAAGAGCCGGAAATAAAGAGAAGAACAAACGGTGCGGATTTGATATTTGTACCCGGACTTGCTTTTTCAAAAGACGGAAGCCGCTTGGGACGAGGCGGAGGATATTATGACCGTATACTTGCAAAAACAACCGCGGAGACTGTCGGTGTGTGTTATGAATTTCAGATATGCGATAAAATCCAAGCCGAGCCGCATGACAGAAAAGTGAGCCGTATTATTACCGAAAGAGGGATGATAGATTGTGAATAAAGGATTTCAAAAAAGCTGGATACTTATATTGATTACAATGTGTCTGCTTTTTGTATTCGGACTTTTGGGATTTATCCCTTTTTTTGCAAAGCATGAATATCTTTTTACTTCGCTGGGCGAGCTTGCGCTGATTTTGCCGATAGCACTCGGTGTCGGGCAGCTCGGAAAGCCTGAATTTTTCAAATCGCTAAAGACCGGATTTTCTCCGTCACTTATACCGATATTGATTTTAATTCCGTTTTGCATGCAGACATTTGTTTTATATATGACGATGCCGCTGCATTCGCTTTTATATGAAATTTTTGGCGATACGCAAAGTGATGTGGATAATGCAAAAAATCTTTTTGAATTTGCAGCACAGATTTTTTCGGTATGTATTCTGCCGGCAATTATAGAAGAGATTTTGTGCCGTGGAGTTGTTATGGACATGATGAAGCCGTACGGAATATCCGCAGCCATGCTTATTTCCGCGCTTGCTTTTACGCTTTTGCATTTTTCGGTATATTCGTTCACGATTATTTTTATGCTCGGAGTGATGATGGCGGCTGTGAGGATAATGACAGGCTCGATGCGGGCGTGTATTCTTATGCATTTTTCGAATAATTTGTTTACGCTGCTGATGAATTATCTACCTGCTGAAAATGAATTTTTGGCGGCGGCAATATCGATACTGTCCTTTGCTTTTTTTCCGATATTGACATTGCGGCTTTTAAAAAAGACAGAAAAAAATATTTCCGCTTTGACCGATGTCAAAACGGAAAAAATGACATTTTCTCCGGCAATGTGTATATGTCTCGCGGTTTTTGCCGCAACCACTCTTTTTGAAGCGATAATTTGAAGGAATGTAAAAAAACAGCGATTGTAAATAACGTTCTTAGAGATAGGAGTATATATATGCTTTTTGATTCACATGCACACTATGATGATGAAAAATTTAATGATGACAGAGACGAGCTTTTAAAGAGCATGCGGGACAATAATGTCGGATATATAATGAATTCTTGCTCTTCGCTTGCCGATATACCGAATATATTTGCACTTGCGGAAAAATATCCTTTTATATATCTTTCGGCGGGAATACATCCGCATGAAGTGTCGAATGTGTCCGAAGCTGACATGGAATTGCTGAAAAAAGCATGCGAAAACCCGAAAGTAAGGGCAATAGGCGAAATAGGTCTTGATTATTTTTATGACAATTCGCCGCGGGATGCTCAGAAAAAATGGTTTGCGCGGCAGATTGAAATTGCCGGGGAGCTGGCTTTGCCGATTGTTATACATGACCGTGACGCGCATAAGGATACAATGGATATACTGCACGGCTTTGACATGCAGAAAATCGAAGGAGAATTTCATTGCTTTGCGGGCAGTAAGGAAATGGCAAAAGAAGTTCTTAATATGGGAATGTATATCGCTTTCGGAGGCTCGCTTACTTTTAAAAAATCAGTACGTCCGAAAGAGGTTGCGGAATATGTTCCGCTTGACAGAATGCTGATAGAAACCGATTGTCCCTACCTTACCCCCGAGCCGTATCGGAGCAGACGGAACAATTCGATATATATGAAGTATGTTGTTGAAATGCTGGCAGACATAAAAAAAGTGCCGCCGGAGACGATAGAAAAAGTCACGGAGGAAAATGCAAAAAGGCTTTTCAATATCAAATAGAAGAAAGGAAAGATAAAAATGAGCGCAATGAATATTGTATATAAATATCAAAACGGAATTTACGTTAATGTTACCAACAGATGTACCAACAGATGTGAGTTTTGTATAAGATATACTCCGTCGGGGGTTGACCATATTGATTTATGGCTTGAGAGAGAGCCGACGGCAGAAGAAATTATTTCCGCATTGGAGAAAAATAATTATAAGGATTACAAAGAGGTTATTTTCTGCGGTTACGGTGAGCCGCTTATGCGTTTTGACGTTGTTATGGAGGTTTGTAAATATATCAAGAAAAACAGCGGCGTTAAAGTAAGAATTAACACGAACGGTCATGCAAATCACTGTGCCGGCCGTGATGTCACTCCCGAAATGGAAGGTCTGGTCGATACTCTTTCAATAAGTCTCAATGCTTCAAATGCGAAGGAGTACCAGAAAATATGCAAATGCAATTTCGGCGAAGACGGATTTTACGAAATGCTTGATTTTGCAAAAAAATCGGCACGATTTGTTCCGCATGTTGTTTTGAGCGTTGTGGATGTAATAGGCAAGGAAGAAATTGAAAAATGCCGCAGGATTGCGGAGGAAGCGGGCGTTGAATACAGAGTGCGCGAATATTCGGAATAAAAATTTACATTAAAAAAAGAAACCTGCGGGGAATACAAAACGCAGGTTCTTTTTATATAGGGATAAAGGGTGAATATATATATTCGCTCTCATATCTATTTTATCACAAAATTCATCATATTTCAATATTGTTACCTATTTGTAATTTAACAGAAATATTAATGTATTGATTTTTTCGCCGGTATTTGATATAATTTTATTGGAATAAAAAAACAGGAGGTTTTTGTAATGAAAAAATTGCTTGCGATATTTATGACCGTAATGCTTGGTATACCCGCCGCAGCTGCTGCGGACACATATAAATTTGAATACAGCGGAGAGGAAACAAACGGCTTGGCAGTCATATTTGATGATAATTATAAATTGTCGGAGGTCAAAAGCTGCGTTTTGAATGTGAAAGATAATACGGCTTCGGCGGAAATTTTGGCAGACGGAGCAAAGAATGTATGGGTATTTCTTCCGAAATCAATGCAAATGATAAAAGAATTTATAACCGACAGCGGTGACGATACAAAGGATGATATAAAGGGTGATACAACGGAAGATGATAAGTTAAACCCCGCGTATCCTACGGCAATGGATTCGGCAACCGCCTTTATGATGGTCAAAGAAATAAATTCCGTTTCGGTTGATGGTGAAACAAAAACAAGTCTTAAGGTGCTGTTCAGAGGTGAGGAAAGGGAGCTTTTAGTCGATGGGGACATGACAATCGATTCTGCACCGATTGCAAATTCCGCATTAAAGCACGACTCGGTATCGGCATTAAAAGCGGGGGATATTATTTACTGCACTACCAATCTTTCCGGCAAGCTTCGTACGGTTGAACTGATATTCCGTCCGTTATCGGGAGACATTATAACCGATACTGCCGATTACGGAGTTAATTTTGAACGGCTTTATTCGGCGGACGGGCAGCGTGTTTCTGTGAGAAATCCAATGCCTATAGGAGTGTTCGGAGGCAATAATTCAAAGGAAAGGCAGTATGCTTTCGGTGCGGTAAAGGAGATAGGAACAACGTATTTTACCCTTTGCAATAAAGCGGGTCGGACATCTCAGGACATAAATGTGGATATAACCTCGGATACCATAGTATATGTTTATGATAAGTCTAAGAAAAACGGAAATATTCATATAGGAGATATATCGGATATTATAGGCTGCGGGTTTGATACCGATGCAAAGGATGACGCGGATAATGTAACAGATTGGAGTAAAACTTTCGAAAGACATTATGCTTTGGTTAAAATGGCAAAAGGAACGGCAACGGAGATTGCATTGTATCTGAATTATTAATTGCAGAATGCACATTTTACAGTTGTACAGAAAGGGAAAAACATGGGAGAAATTGTAAGACTTCAAAAATATATCGCAATGTGCGGAGCGGCATCACGCAGGGCGGCGGAAGAACTCATAGCAAAGGGAAAAGTAAAAGTAAACGGAAAAATTGTCCGCGAGATGGGAACGAAGGTGGAAATCGGAGCGGATGAAGTTGTACTTTCGGGAGAAAAGCTTTCGTATAATGATAAAAAATATTATATCATGCTTAACAAACCGGCAGGATACGTTTCGACGGCAAAGGATCAGTTTGACCGCCCTACGGTTGTTGAGCTTGTAAATGAAGATATATCCGCAAGGATTGTGCCTGTCGGCAGATTGGATTATGAAACGGAGGGGCTTTTGCTGCTTTCGAATGACGGTGACTTTACTTACAGAGTAACTCATCCGAAGTTCAAGGTTGATAAAACATATATAGCCGTTTTAAAAGGCGGGATTACAATAAGCGGTTTGAATAAGCTTCGACGCGGAGTGGACATAGGCGGATTTGTAACATCTCCGGCGGAGGTGGAAATACTTGATGCCGAAGCGGGAAAAACAATGCTTAAAATTGTAATACATGAGGGCAAAAACAGACAGGTCAGAAGAATGTTTGAGGCTGTGGGCTGTAAGGTCGAATACCTGAAAAGGGTGCAGATAGGCAGAGTGGAAATAGGAAATCTTCCGCTGGGCAGATGGCGCTATCTTACGAGTCATGAAATTAATTATCTTAAGAATTTATAGCCTTGGTACAGATGTCTCCTCCTCTTAAAGGGCGGGCAGCAAGCTGACGCGGGCTTCGCTCTCTTTGTGAGCAAAGCGGGAGTAATGCTTCAATTTAAGTATCTTGTACAATTTTTGACGGTAAATGTGTGGTATTTTGGGGAAATAAGGAATATTTAACATTACTCACTTGTCAAACTTGAAAAAATGGGTTACAATATATAAAAGAGTATGTGAACGATAAAATAACAGAAAGGAAAAGAAAGATGAGCAGAAACGTATACGATATTTTAAAAGAAAGGGGTCTTATTGCACAGGTAACGCATGAGCAAGAAATAAGAGAGCTTCTCGGAAAGGAGAAAGTAAGCTTTTATATAGGCTTTGACCCGACTGCGGACAGTCTTCACGTAGGTCATTTTTTGCAGATGGTTGTTATGAAGCATATGCAGGACGCAGGTCATCGCCCGATAGCGCTTGTCGGCGGAGGAACGGGACATATAGGAGATCCGAGCGGCAGAACGGACATGCGCCAAATGATGACAAAGGAAATAATTGACCACAACTGCGAACGTTTTAAAGAACAGCTTTCCAAAATGGTGGATTTTTCTGACGGAAAGGCAATAATGGTTAATAATGCGGATTGGCTGCTTGACCTTAATTACATTGAATTTTTGAGAGATATAGGCTCGTGCTTCTCGGTTAATAATATGTTGAGAGCGGAATGCTTTAAATCGAGACTTGAGCGTGGTTTGTCCTTCCTCGAATTTAACTATATGCTTATGCAGAGCTATGACTTTTTGATGCTGAACAGAAAGTACGGCTGTAAAATTGAACTCGGCGGAGACGACCAATGGTCGAATATTCTCGGAGGAATAGAGCTTTGCAGAAGAAAAGACCAAACACAGGTTTACGGAATGACATTTACGCTTCTCACAACTTCAGAGGGCAAAAAAATGGGCAAGACGGCAAAGGGTGCTTTGTGGCTTGACCCCGAAAAATGCAAGCCGTACGATTTTTACCAGTATTGGGTTAATGTCGGAGACGATGATGTTATTAACTGCCTGAAGCTTATTACATTTGTTCCTATGGAAGAAATCCGCGAAATGGAAAAATGGGAAGGTCAGGAACTGAATAAAGCGAAGAAACGTCTTGCGTTCGAGGTTACGAAGCTTGTTCACGGCGAGAAAATCGCTTTGGAGGTACAAAAGGCTGCCGAGGAAGTATTTTCGGGAAAGGGCGTAAGTGAAAATATGCCGTCTACCGAGTTTGAAGCATCCGAGGTTATCGGAAAAGGCATTCTCGATGTTTTAACGGCGGTTAAGCTGATTCCGTCAAAGGGTGAGGGAAGACGTTTAATTCAGCAGAACGGTCTTTCGGTAAATGACGAAAAAGTGACGGATCCGACTATGACGGTTACGGGAGAAATGTTCGGCAAAGACGGAATGATAATAAAAAAAGGCAAGAAGATATTTCACAGAGTAATTTTGAAATAAAAGATTATTCTGAAAAAATATGTAAATAATATAAAAAGATTATTGAGAAAAAGCGCTTTTTATATCAAAAACGCTTTTCTTTGAGTACGGAGAGAAAATCAACCGGAAAAATAACCGATTTTGCGCGTATATTGCGGGACGGGAAGCATATGCGGCAGGTCGGGACAAGAATCCTTTTGATAATGTGCGTATTAAAAGATGAACAACATTTTTTATGTGCCGTCGCACCGGACAGAAATTTGCCGGACTGCACGGGAATGTAAATTGTTCCCGGCAGAACGCACAGACGGCGGGCAGAAGTACGGAGGTAACTGAAAAAGTGGCAAAGAAATCAAAATTGAAAATAATACCTATAGGCGGTCTGGATGAGATCGGAAAAAATATGACCGTTCTTGAATACGGAAATGAAATTGTAATTGTAGACTGCGGAATGTCTTTCCCGGATGATGATATGCCGGGAGTGGATTTTGTAATTAACGATATTTCATATCTGGAGAAGAACAGAGAAAAAATAAAGGGCGTGTTTCTTACACACGGACATGAGGACCACATAGGCGGATTGCCTTATTTTCTTAAGGTGATAAATGTGCCGGTTTACGGAACAAGGCTTACCATAGGTCTTGTTGAGCATAAAATGAAGGAGCATAATTTGCTTTCGAAAGTTAAGCTTAACAGTGTGCGTACGGGGACTACGGTTGAAGCGGGAAGATATTTCAAGGTTGAATTTATAAGAACAAATCACTCGATAGCCGATTCGGCGGCACTTGCCGTAACAACGCCGTGCGGCACCGTTATACACATGGGTGACTTTAAAATAGACACTACTCCGATTGTGGGTGATGTAATAGATTTGGCGCGCCTGGGAGAACTGGGACAAAAGGGCGTACTTGCTCTTTTATCCGACAGTACAAATGCGGAGCGTCAGGGTTATGCGATGAGTGAGCGCAGCGTAGGCGAAAAATTCGAAGAAATATTCAAAGGATGCAGCAAGAGAATAATTGTCGCTACCTTTGCGTCAAACGTTCACAGAGTTCAGCAAATTATCAATGCGGCGGTTAAAAACGGAAGAAAGGTTGCCGTTTCGGGTCGCAGCATGGAAAATATAGTGGAAATATCAATACTTTTAGGATATATGAAAATTCCCGAAGGTGTGCTTATAAATCTGGACAGTATTAATAAATACCCGCCCGAAAAGGTTGTGATAGTTACAACGGGCAGCCAGGGTGAGCCTATGAGTGCTTTGACAAGAATGGCTTTTTCCGATCACAGAAAAGTTGAAATCACAAAGAATGACCTTGTAATAATTTCGGCAACACCTATACCCGGTAATGAAAAATCGGTTGCAAGTGTGGTAAACGAACTGTTTAAAATCGGTGCATCGGTAATCTATAACGCATTGGCGGACGTGCATGTGTCCGGGCATGCGTGCAGGGAAGAGCTGAAGCTGATTTTGGCTATAACAAAGCCGAAGTTTTTTATCCCGGTACACGGAGAACACAGACATTTGGTTCAGCATGCGCAGCTGGGACACCAAATGGGCATTCCGGAAAGCAATACGTTTGTTCTCGGCAACGGACAAATTCTTGAGCTTGACGGAGAAAGTGCCCGACCGGCGGGAACGGTGCCGACAGGAAAAATCCTTGTGGACGGTCTCGGTGTCGGAGATGTCGGAAATATAGTTTTAAGAGACAG
>CAKSJU010000037.1 GCA_934463455.1 uncultured Clostridia bacterium
CTCCGCCTGCGGGCGTAGGAATAAGGTAGCATTTTTGATTTTCCGTCATTGCGTTTTACGCAATTTCCTACAAATTTTAAAAAAAGCAGGAGCCAATCTCCTGCTTTTTGTTAATTCCTGAATACTTTTATCCCCCTCGGCGGAAGCTCCGCATAATATATCCCATCCTCGGAATTGTAGTATTCTTCATATAATTCGTTTTCAAGATAATGTATGTCAAACCTCGCCAAGTCCAGCCGTACCCACACGGAATTTTCTCCGAAATTCGCTATGACAACATGCTTATCATTATCAATATATCTTATAAATCCGTAAGCGCTGCCGATTTTATATACCGTTTCAAATTCACCCTCAACAAACGCCCGATAACCTTTTCTGAGTGCTATTGCGGTTTTATACCAAAGCAGCATATCTTCATTTTCCTCGCCCCACGGATACGTATTTCGGCAGAACGGGTCGCCGTAGCCCTGAAGTCCCGCTTCATCGCCGTAATATACGCACGGAACTCCCGGCAGAAGCATTTGCATCATTACAGCTTGTTTTACTCTTTCGGAAGCGACGCGCAAAAGCTCACCGTCTATCCGATATTCCGCCTGCCAATCCTTGCTTACGCTTCTTCTGTCCGGCGCACCGCTCATGGCAGTTAAAATTCTCTCCATATCATGAGAAGAAAGCATATTTAATAACGAATAAAATGCCGGCTTCGGATAATTTTCTTTAAGACTCATTATTCTTTTATCAAATTCTTCGGCGGAAATCTTTCCGGTGCAGGCATTCACAATTGCGTCACGAAGAGGATAATTCATAACAGAATCCAATTCATTCCCGAGGAAATACTCCCTTTCTTCTCCGTAGCTTACTTTATTTGAAGCATCTTCCCACACTTCTCCTATTATTACCGCATCGGGATTTTGCTTTTTAACTTCTTTCCGCAAGGTTTTTACAAAAAATCCCGGCAGCTCATCAACCACATCCAGTCTCCAGCCGTATGCGCCGCATTTTATCCAATGCTTTACAACCGAATCGTCCGATTTAAGAATAAAATTTTGATACGACTCGGAATTTTTATTCACCTGCGGCAAGGTTTTCATTCCCCACCACGATTCATATTCGTTATTCCAATTCGTAAAATGATACCAATCGTAATACGGCGACTCCTGCGATTGATAAGCTCCCAAGCTGTCATATTTTCCGTTCTTGTTAAAATATCGGCTGTCACTTCCGGTATGATTGAACACACCATCCAAAACAAGTTTTATGCCGTAAGCCTCAGCTTCCTCCGCAAGCTTTTTGAACTCTTCTTCATCTCCGAACATTTCATCAATCCGCATATAATCGCCGGTGTCATATTTGTGATTTGAAAACGCCTTAAAAACAGGATTTAAATAAATTGCATCAATACCGAGACGCGCAAGATAATTAAGCTTTTTCCTTATACCTTTTAAATTACCGCCGAAAAAGTCGTTCGAAAGATATTCACCGCCGAACTGTTCCGCCTTATAAAAAGGAACATCGTTCCAGTTTCTTTTTATAATATCGTCTCTTCCGCCCAAAAATTCTCCGTTTTCGTTTCCGTTATAAAACCTATCGCAAAATATCTGATAGCATACCGAGTTTTTCCACCAATCGGGAGTTTTGTAGTCGGGAGAATAAACGGTTATCTGATAAAGGCTCTGCGGCTTTGTATGATAAAGTGCTCCCGCACCTCCCAAATGCTCGGCATTATTTCCGAAATAAACATGTTCATGATTTAATATTATGTCAAACCAATACCACAAATTTCCGCATTTAGACTGCGGCGGTATTGTCGCCTCATACATACAAAAACCGCCTATTTCTGTTATATATGACATTTTAAGGTCATTTTCCTTTTTGTCCTTGTCGATATAAACAAGCCTTACCGCTGTCGGAATACCTCCGTCGGCAATGCCGAGACGAATTGTAACCGACTGCTCCGTTGTAACCGCGCCAAAAGGAGTTCGATAAAACGGATTTTGCGAATTATGCTCCAGTTTCATTTTATCTCACTCCTTTTCCTCGTTATTTTTAATTATTTAACTATTTCTTAATCTTAAGAGGGCTTAAATGCCAAATTTCGTCGTTATATTCTCCTATTGTTCTGTCACTTGAGAAATATCCGGCGCAAGCGGTATTCAATATCGCTTTTTTAAACCATGCGTCTTTATCTTTGTAAAGCCGTGACAAAACGTCATGAGTTTTGCAATAATCTTCAAAGTCGCGAAGTACCATATAAGTATCAGGATTGCCGTAATCTCCGAACAATAATGTCTGATAAAGGTCTCTGAACATCTGCGGATTACTTGCAAATGTACCGTCTATCAATCTGTCAAGAGCTTTTTTAAGCGCATTGTTCGTTGTGTAGAGGTCTTTTACCTCATTTGTATTGTTGTATTTTTCGCGGGCATGAACTTCTTCTGCCTTAAGTCCGAAGATATAAATATTATCTTTTCCGACCTGCTCAAGCATTTCCACATTTGCGCCGTCCAGCGTGCCTATCGTAATCGCTCCGTTTAGCATAAATTTCATGTTTCCCGTTCCGGAAGCTTCCTTTCCGGCGGTTGAAATCTGCTCGGAAATATCCGCCGCAGTAACAAGCTTTTCGGCAATCGATACACCGTAATTTTCGAGGAAGATTACCTTCATTTTGCCTTTTATTCTCTCATCGGCGTTGATTTTGCCGGCAACCGAATTAATAAGCTTTATAATCAGCTTTGCTCTGACATATCCGGGTGCTGCCTTTGCCGCAAAAATATATGTTTTCGGAGTATATTCCTTGTCGGGATTTTCCAAAAGCTCATCATATTCGGCAATAATATGCAAAACATTCAAAAGCTGACGCTTATATTCGTGCAAACGCTTTGCCTGAACGTCAAATATCGAATTAGGGTCTACCGCAATATTATTATGCTCCTTAATATACTCGGCAAGCGCAACCTTATTATCATATTTTATCTTCGCGAATTTTTCTCTGAAATCTTTATCGTCCGCATACGGCGAAAGCTTTCTGAGCTGTTCGGAATCCTTCAGCCACCCCTTGCCTATATGCTTTGTAATCAAATCGGTAAGTGCGGGATTACAGTTTGCTATCCATCGTCTGAAAGTAATTCCGTTCGTGATTGCGAAAAATCTTTCGGGATGCAATCTGTAATAATCCGCAAATATATCGTCGGTTAAAATCTGAGTATGCAGTTTTGAAACACCGTTTATCGCAAAGCAGGTAACCAGGCAGATGTTAGCCATATATACCTTATTGTCTGCTATAATCGACATATACTTATGCTTGAGCGGATCGTTAGGATAAACAACTTCAAAATATTCCTTTGCTCTTCTGTCAATTTCTTCAACAATCATAGCAATTCTCGGCAGAACGCGGCGGAACATATCCAAATCCCATTTTTCAAGAGCTTCGCTCATAACCGTATGATTCGTATATGCAAAAACCTTTGTGGTTATTTCCCATGCTTCATCCCATCCGAGACCCTTTTCATCAACCAAAAGGCGCATCATTTCCGGAATTGCAAGCGTTGGATGCGTATCATTGATATGAATAACCGCTTTTTCCGGCAAACGCTTCCAATCGTAGTTATAGCGTTCGCCGAACTCGCGCAAAATCCACTGCAAGGTAGCCGAAACAAGGAAATATTGCTGCTTAAGTCTAAGCTCTTTGCCTTCTTCGTGGTTATCCTCCGGATAAAGTACCTTTGATATAACCTCCGCAAGCTGTTTTTCCTCCTCGGCGCGGACATAATTCCCGCTGTTAAATTCTTTCATATTCATTCTGTCGGGGGATTTTGCCGACCAAAGACGAAGCTTATTTACTATGCTTGAATCATATCCGACAAGCGGTACATCGTAAGGCATTGCAAGGATTGTGTGCGAATGCTCATAAACAAATGCAAGTCTTCCGTCATGCTGAGTCGGATATACTTTTCCGCCGAATTTAACCTCTACCGTTTCCTCCGGGCGCGCTATTTCCCACGCGTTTCCGTCTTCAAGCCACGGGTCGGGCAGCTCTGTCTGATAACCGTCCACAATCTTTTGCTTAAAAAGTCCGTATTCGTATCTTATTGTACATCCGTATGCCGGCAAATCAAGAGTTGTAAGCGAATCTATAAAGCATGCGGCAAGTCTACCGAGTCCGCCGTTTCCCAAGCCCGCGTCATTTTCCAGCTCGGCAATATCCGAGATATTGTATCCCAAATCCGCAAGCACATGCATATATTGCTCCGACTGCATCAAATTCAAAATGTTAGTCTTCAGCAGTCTGCCCATTAAAAATTCAAACGAAAGATAATACAATTTTTTTGAGCCGGCTTCTTTTACCGCTTTATGCGATACCGCCCATTTTGACATTATCATATCTCTTGCTGTCAACGCACACGCTGTATATACCATTTTCGGCGTTGCGTCCTCCATTGTTTTTCCGAAATGTCTTGCGACTTTTCCGATAATTTCGTTTTTTAATACCTCTTCCTTAACCGTCAATTTTTTTGCCATTATTACCAATCCTTTCAACCTACCGCCGAAATCTGCTTATTTATTTTTTCGTTTCGGATTTTGTCTTTTTTGCCGCCGGCTTCTTTTTAGCCGTTTCGGCTGTTTTTTCTTTATCTGCCGCAGCTTCGGTCACTGCCGTTTTAGCCGTTTTTTCAGCCTTTTCCTCTGACTTGGACGGTTTTTTTACTTTTCCCGCCGGTTTTTCCTCTTTCTTTTTCGCCGGCGTTTCCTTTTTCTCGGAGGTCTTTATTTTGTCCTCCGCCGGTTTTTTTACCGTTTCTTTTTTAGTGGTTTCTTTTTTTGTTTCGGTCTTTTTAGCCGCGTTTTTTTTAGTCTTTTCCGGCTCTTTTTTCTCAGCCTTTTTCGCTTTACTCTCGGATTTTTTAGTCTTGCTCTCCGATGCCGCCGCTTTTCTGCCGCTTTCTTTTTTTACCGTTTTCGCCGTCTCTTTTTCGGGAGCTGCTTTTTCTTCATTTATTCCCGTCAGCTCGCGGTACATTGCAATATATTCATCCGCCGAAGCATTCCATGAAAAGTCGGCTTTCATTGCATTTTTAACAATATTGTTCCACTCTGTGCGCTTATTGTAATAAATGTCCATTGCATATTCGGCAACGTGCATCATATCGTCCGCGCTGTAATTTGCAAATGAAAATCCCGTTCCCTCTCCGGTAAATTCGTTATACGGAATTACGGTATCCTTCAAGCCTCCGGTTTCGCGCACAATCGGCAAGGTGCCGTAGCGAAGCGAAATAAGCTGCGAAAGTCCGCACGGCTCAAATCTCGACGGCATCAAAAACGCGTCGCATGCTCCGTAAATAAGATGAGAACGCTCATTTGAATAATAAATATTTGCCGAAACTCTGTCGGGATATTTCCATGCGTAATGTCTGAACATATTCTCGTATCTTTCTTCGCCCGTACCGAGAACAACTATCTGAGCACCTCCGGCGCACAATCTTTCCATTGCGGCATCAATTATGTCAAATCCCTTTTGGTCGGTGAGTCTTGAAATAATTCCTATCATGAATTTGTTTTCGTCAACAGGCAAATTCAAAAGCTGCTGCAAATAAGTTTTATTTTGCTTTTTCTTTGTTTCAAAATTTCTTATACTGTAATTTTCGTGCAGGAATTTATCCTCCGCAGGATTCCATTCATCATACGAAATACCGTTTACAATTCCGCGCAGCTGTGCCGACCTTGCACTCAGCAAGCCGTTTAAGCCCTCGCCGTACTCCGGAGTTTTTATTTCCTCGGCATAGCTTTTTGATACGGTTGTGACAGCGTCTGCATACACCAAGCCTCCCTTTAAGAGGTTTGCGTCCTTGTAATATTCGAGCTTATCATCGGTAAAGTAATAGCTGCTTATTCCCATTACGTCTTTTATTCCGTCCAAATCCCATCTTCCCTGGAATTTAAGGTTGTGAATTGTCATAACCGTTTTTATTCCGTCATAGAACGGGTTATCATGGAAAGTATCCAAAAATACCGGTATCGCACCTGTCTGCCAATCATTGCAGTGAATTACATCCGGATGAAAATCCAGTGTGGGTAAAAGTGACAGCACCGCTTTTGAGAAGAAAATAAATTTTTCACAATCAAGATGAATATAATCATACGGACGGTCACCGTTAAAATAATATTTATTATCAACAAAATAATAAGTGACTTCTCCGTAATTCAGTTCAAAAACTCCGCAGTATTGCTTTCTCCAGCCCATATCAATATATATATGATTTATATATTTCATTTGGTCCTTAAATTCCTGCGGTATGCAGCGATAAAGCGGCAGAATAACTCTGCAATCCTCGCCTTTTGCTTTAAGTGCCGCAGGCAGAGAGCCTGCCACATCACCGAGTCCCCCGGTTTTTACAAACGGAGCAGCTTCCGAGCTTACAAAAAGTATTTTCATAATCTTCACATTCCTTTCTATTTCTTCCAATAATTTTTTCTGACTTTCATCCGCCTATAAAAAAGGCTTGCCGCAGCCTTTTTTATTGCAGCAAACCTTTCCTATTTCTTAAAATATGCCTAAACCGCCGTAGGTTACTACAATTGCAGCAAATACAATCGATACCATGGATAAAAGTTTAATCAATATATTTACGGACGGTCCCGAAGTATCTTTAAACGGATCGCCGACAGTATCGCCGACAACCGCCGCTTTATGATTTTCCGAGCCTTTTCCGCCGGAGTGTCCGGCTTCTATATATTTCTTCGCATTGTCCCATGCTCCGCCCGAGTTTGCCATCATAACCGCAAGCACAAATCCGGAAACCAGTGCACCTGCCAGCATTCCGACAACTCCGTTGCAGCCGAGTATGAGTCCCACAACTATCGGAGACAATACTCCGAGTGCTGCCGGGGCAATCATTTCTTTAAGTGATGAACGAGTACAAATATCAACACAGGTTGCATAATCCGCGTCTGCTTTACCGTCGAGCAAGCCTTTTATTTCTCTGAACTGTCTTCTTACTTCAACAACAATTTTCTGTGCCGCTCTTCCTACCGCCTGCATTGTCATTGCGGAGAAAAGGAACGGAAGCATTGCACCGACAAACAAGCCTATAAGCGTTGCCGGATTGGTTATCGAAAGATTAAGTTTTGACGGGTCTATGCCGTTTACTTTGTCGGTATAAGAAACTATCAGTGCAAGAGCAGTAAGCGCCGCAGAGCCGATTGCAAAGCCTTTTCCCGTTGCCGCGGTAGTGTTTCCGAGCGAATCGAGTGCGTCTGTTCTTTCTCTTACTTCACCGGGAAGTCCGCTCATTTCGGCAATACCGCCCGCATTATCGGCAACAGGACCGTATGCGTCGGTTGCAAGAGTAATTCCGAGCGTGGACAACATTCCGACAGCCGACAAGCCTACTCCGTAGAGACCCATCTCAAAGGAAGTGCTGCCGCCCGCAAAGAAGTAGCTTAAAATAATCGAAATACCTACTATTATAACCGGAATTGCCGTAGAACGCATACCGAGTGCAATACCGTCAATAATGATTGTTGCCGCACCTGTTTCGGAGGATTGCGAAAGCTTTTGAGTCGGTTTGTATGAATCTGATGTATAATATTCGGTGAAAAATCCTATCAAAACTCCTGCCAAAAGTCCGGAAAGCACCGCACCGAATATACCTATGTTACCCGGCATCATGATTTTTATAAGTGCAAATGCCGCTATTGCCGAAAGAATTGCCGCCGTATATGTTCCTTTTCTCAAAGAGCCCAAAAGCATTTTTTGATTTGCGCCCTCTTTTGTCGAAACAAAGAAGGTCGAAACAACCGATGCCAAAATTCCGATTGCAGCTATAAGCATCGGCAACAAAACTCCGGTCTCGCCGAGATTTGCCGAAACCGCCAAAGCACCGCAGGAAATTACCGAGCCGACATATGATTCGTAAAGGTCGGCACCCATACCGGCAACATCGCCGACATTATCGCCGACGTTATCGGCAATACATGCAGGATTTCGCGGGTCGTCCTCCGGAATTCCCGCTTCGACCTTACCCACAAGGTCAGCTCCCACGTCTGCAGCCTTTGTGAAAATACCGCCTCCGACTCTCGCAAAAAGCGCCATTGAGCTTGCGCCCATACCAAAGGTAAGCATTGCCGCCATAATATCGTTTATCGGCAATTTAAAAACAAATTTCAAAAGAATAAACCAAAAGCTTATGTCCAAAAGTCCCAATCCGACAACCGTCATACCCATGACCGTTCCCGATGAAAAAGCTATTTTCAAGCCCTGATTAAGACCTTGTCTGGCACCGTTTGCCGTACGCGAGTTTGCATATGTGGCAATTTTCATGCCGACAAATCCGGAAAGTCCCGAGAAAAAGCCTCCGGTCAAAAACGCAAAGGGTACGAACACAGTCAAAAATCCCATTGCGGAAAGAATTGCAAGAATTACTACCATAACCGCAAAGAAAATACCGACAGTCTTGTACTGTCTTTTCAAATATGCCATTGCTCCGCTTCTTATTTTAGCGGAAATAGACGCCATTTCCTCTGTTCCCTCGGGGAGCTTTTTTACAGCAAAAAATTTATAACCCGCAAATACAAGGGCAATTATTGCCGCCGCCAAGACAAAAAAAGGTGTATAGTTTTCCATATTCTTCCTCTCCTTTTTGCTAATATTAAAATTATACCCTTTTTGATATAATTCTAATACTACCTTTTTGATAATTGTTAATTGTAAAACCTTAGTTTTACAATTATCTATGTCTAATTATAAAACAAAAAGACCGATTTGTAAATATATTTGAGCATTGTTAATTAAGATTTAACAGTTTTCTTTCTTTTTTACCGCGCATTTTCAGCACATTTACAATTCATTTTTTGGCATAATACAAAAGTATTACAACAAAAAAAGACAGACAACACTCTTTGTCTGCCGATTGGACATCGTCAAAGCCCTACACACCCGCTTTTCCCGCAGGATGTGCAGCTTGCAGCCTATGCAGGGCAATACCGTCACAGCGCAGGAGCCGGCGGTTTCCGACAAACCGCAATCAGCGATATTGTCTGCTTTGCTTTATTTATCTTCAATATCCTTTAAATGCTGTCTGATAAGTAAATTAATATATTGCGAAAGTGAGCGGTCATCGTCCTCCGCCAGAATTTTCACCTTTTCTAAAAGGTCTTCATCTATTGTTATACTGATTTTTTGTTTTAACGGACGCATAGCACAGCACCACCTTTTGAAATTATTATACCATATTATACGATATTACATTGACATTTCGCCTTAATTAGTATATAATACTACTTAGTAGTATATGCGAGGAGGATAATAAAAATGGCAGAATACTGTTTGGAATGTTTCAAAAAATATATAGCAACCGAGGAATTTGCCTACTTAACGGAAAAAGACGCAGTATGTATTCCCGATTACTGTGAGGGGTGCGGCGAGTGGAAACCATGTGTTGTGAGAATAAAAGAAAGAAGCTTAAAAAAACGGTTTACCAACGGTTGCTTCCGAACTTACAACCGAATTAAATTCAAGCTCCGCATGCGCCGTTTGAAACAATAAAAGCTAATATCTCCAAAATTAAAAATGGGGCTGTTTAAAAAGTCAATTGACTTTTTTTAAACAGCCCCATTTTTGAGGGGATAGGAAAAAAGTTTTTTTCGTTTTATACTTTTTTATATACCTTTGGTTTTATCTTTTTATTGCTACCACTCTGACAACTCCGTCTTTCTTTTCGGAATACAAGCTGATACTTTTCACTTTAATATTTTCCAGCTCATCGATTGAGACAACCTTATATTTTTCATCGGTCACATCTACAATCTGCACATCCGAATACATCTTATAAACCGTTCCGTTCACCTTTATTCTGCTTCCCTCAACAGCCTCCAAGGAGTTTGACGCTGCAAGCTTATAAAGAGAAATAACATCGGTTATCGCACCGGTCGAAAGTGTTCTGTATGCAATTCCGCTTTCTGCCGAAACATTGAATTTCACATCGGTGGTATAGCTTTGCGCTCCGCTGTTGTTATAAACCGAATAGGTGTACATTCCGCCGCTGTCTTTTCTCGACTTCAAAATTCCGTAATTATAGCTTCCGCCTATGCCTTGAACATACAATATTCCGATGTCTCCGAAAGCATTTGCCGAAACCGAGGCGATTACATTACTTTCGGGAATTTCGTTCAATTCAAGCGTATCAAAATTCAAGGTTTCCAACCTCAGAGCTTCATCATCGCCGCTCAGCTTTTGAATAACTTTAACTTCCTTTAAAACATTCTTTCCGCCGAGAGTTCTGTTCGACATATCAATTTTTCCGTACGCCTTTGATGTTGTGCTTGTATTAACCGAAGCAAGGCTTACTTCTCCGTTTGAAAATGTCAGTCTCATAAGCTTTCCGACATAATCGCTGTAATTTCTGTCCGCAGTATATTCATACTCTTCTCCGTCCGGCATAAAGAGCTTAACGTATGTCTCGCTCGAGCCTTCGTTCTGACCCGAATCGGCAACCTTTTGTCCGCTTTCGGTAACAACTCCGTATTCAAAGAAATCAAAATCGGTAAGCTCAACAGCGTATATAACCTTATCGTTTTTACCCAAAAGCAGCGTTACCTTATCGCCTATATCAAAAGCTCCGCTTGACGCGTCCAGCTTGCTCAATGCGCTGTCCGAGCCGATAACGTATGACTTTCCTCCGACCGTTACCTCGCTTACATACGCTTTTGACGGTGAAGCGTCATAGTATATTCCCGTAACCTTTTTGGAATACACATCCATTGTATTGGATTGAGTATTATAATAAATAACATCATTCTTTTTAATATCCGATACCGACGCCGATTTTCCGTTTCTGTATACCACAAGATTGTTATAGTTTATTGTTTTGCTTTCGGCGGTCTGTTCGCCCTCGGAATAGTCATGAGAAGCAAGCATAGGCTCAACCTCTACCGTACTTGCACTGATTACCTTATTATTTTTATCTATAACAAGTGTTCCCGTCTCGCCGACCTTATCGAGAATTTCGGAATTGGAAACCGTAAACGTACCCTTAGATGTCTTTATTTCCATTGCTCCCAAGGTTTTATCCTCTGCCGCGGAAGCAATTATATAGCAATCCTCCAAAACGGTATATTTATTTTTTTCGGTATTGCTGTCATCTTCATTATATCTTTTTACGCAGGCAATCTCGCCGTCTTTGTTTATTACCGCATATTTAAGGACATCTCCCGCCGCAAGCGAGGACTTCATCACAGTGGTATACACGCTGTTATTATTAAGCTTTACTTCGTCCTTATAAAGCGCGTTATCGTCATTTCCCGTTGCAAGCACAACAGCGTCCTCAACGGTTGTAAATCCGTAATTTTCAAGAAGAAGCGGAGATTTTTGACCTGTCGCATCCTTTTGGCTCATTCTCGTAAACAGCGCTCTGTCTATCAAAACGGACGCAACTGCACGGTTTATCGGAGTATACGCTCCGACATTAAGTCCCGAGGTAAGTCCTATGCTTTGCGCCGCTTCAACATAATTTGTCGGCCAATATGCGCCTATTGTCTCTTCGGTATAGCCCAGCATACGTCCGAGAATTGTAAGTGCTTCGGCATAGGTAATGGTGTTGGTTGCTCCGAAAGAGCCGTCCGGATAGCCGGAAACAATTCCCTTTGCGGCAACATATGCGATATAAGGTACTGCCCAGTTTCCCTGGGGAACGTCATAAAACTTTGACGACACGCCGTAAGCCTTTGCTTCCTTTTCTTCATCCATAGCGCATACTATAAGCTTTGCAAATTCAGCACGCGTTATTTGATTATCCGCATGAAATGTTCCGTCGTCATAGCCGCTGACAACGCCCAAATCGGTAAGGCGGTTTACCGCCGTATAGTATGAGTCATATTCGTACACGTCGGTATATGCCCCCGCAAGCGGCACTTGTACCGAAGCCGTCAAAAGGCAGCCGACGCATGCTAAGCTTAATTTTTGTTTAAATTTCATTGTACTAAATCCTTTCTTTGAAAACCGTATTAATTCAGCTTTTGTTATGCCTAAAATCACTCGGAGCGCAGCGCCTCTATAGGATGCAGCTTTGCCGCTTTTTTCGCAGGTGCTATTCCGAAGAAAACGCCTATGAAGATAGAGAACAAGAACGACATTGCTATCATATTTGACTGCGGTGCAAAGGACATATTTATCAGTTTACATATAATCTGCCCAAACCCGATACCGACCAATATTCCTATCAGACCGCCTATTGCGCTTAAAAATACCGATTCTATCAAGAATTGCAAGAGTATATCGGTTGTTCTTGCTCCGATTGCTTTTCTTATACCTATTTCGCGAGTTCTCTCGCTGACCGATACCGTCATTATATTCATAATTCCGATACCGCCGACTACAAGCGATATTGCAGCAATTCCGGCAAGCATCATTGTAAGCGTTCCCATCATTTCATCCAGAGTATCGAGCATTTCCGCAACGCTTGACACGCTGAAACCGTCGCTGCTGCCGAATTTCTTCGTTATAAATGCCTTTGTTGCCGACACAGCCGCGTCAACCGTATCTTCGGTTGCGGCTGCAAGGTAGTAAGTTGTAACATTGCTGTTTTGCAAAAATCTTGACGCTGTCGTATACGGAATCGTAATTTTGTTATCGGCTGAATTTTCCGTGGAATCTCCGCTTTCCTCATACACTCCTATGACCGTAAACGGCTGACCGTTAAGCTTTATTGTCTCGCCCGTAGGGTCAAGGCCTGCATAAAGCTCCTGAACTATATATGTACCGACAATCGCAACCTTTGAACGTCTGCTGACATCATTTTCTGTAAAAAATCTGCCGCTCACGAGTTTTACTTCTTTTATATCGTTATAGCACGAATCCACGGCATCAAGTGACGAGCCTGTGTTGTTATCTCCGTTTTTTGCCTGTACCATGCCTGTTATATACGGCGAAACATCACTTATTATGTCCGAATTTTCTTCGGCAAATTTTTGCATATCCTCTTCCTTTATCGACCTCGAGGTAAATCCTCTCGAAAAATTGACGGTAATCATTTTTGTACCGAGAGAGGAAAGCTGTTCGGTGATAGACTCTGAAGCACCTCCGCCTATTCCGGTCAAGAGAATAACCGATGCAACACCTATTATTACGCCCAGCATTGTAAGTGCCGAACGGCCTCGGTTTCCCAATATGCTCTTTACTGCCATTTTAACCGATTGGACTAATTTTCCCATGTTCATCTTTTATTCCGCCTCCTTTTTATGAAGATCCGCGTCAAGGTCTGCCGCCTTTACGTTTTCGTTATCATTCAAATCGGAAGCTTTAACATTTGTTGCATCCGCCATATCGGAACGATTATCAATATCGCTTACTATTTTACCGTCGCGGATTGTTACGATACGTTCCGCTTGTTTTGCTATATTCAAATCGTGAGTAATCAATACAATTGTATTTCCCTCTTCATGAAGCTCGTGCATCATCTGCATGATTTCAATACCTGATTTTGAATCCAGTGCGCCTGTAGGCTCATCCGCAAGTATAAGCGACGGATGGCTGCACAGCGCTCTCGCGATAGACACTCTCTGCTGCTGACCTCCCGAAAGCTCAGTCGGCTTATGTCCCGCTTTATCTTCAAGTCCTACCCGCCTGAGTGCTTCAAGTGCCATTTTTTCTCTTTGTGCGGTCGGCATACCGCGGTATATAAGCGGCAATTCAACATTTTCCAGTGCAGTAAGCTTTGTAAGAAGATTATACTGCTGAAAAATAAAACCGAGTTTTTGATTTCTGAGGTCGGCAAGCTGATTATCTTTCATCTTACTGCCTTCTATTCCGTCAATCCAATATCTTCCGCTTGTAGGAACGTCAAGACAGCCTATCATATTCATAAGAGTGGATTTTCCCGAGCCGGACGGGCCTATTATAGCCACAAATTCATGCGGCTTTATATGCAGGCTTACTCCGTCCAAGGCTCTGACTTCATTCTCACCCATTTTATATATTTTGGTGATATTCTCCAATCTAATCATTATGCGTCACCTATCTTCCGCCGGGGCCGCCGCCCATTGAGCCGCCTCCCGGACCGCCGCCCATTCCGCCGCCGGGGCCACCGCCCATTCCGCCGTTCATTCCGCCGAACATATTATTCGAATTATCGGAAGAAACCGTCTGGCTGTAGATAACGTCGCCCTCCGAAAGTCCCGACTTAACCTCTGTAAAGTCGTCTCCGGAAACTCCGATTGTTATTTCAACTGTTTTAAATCCTGCCGGGGCATCGGGCAATCTATCCTTTTTATCCCCCGGATTGGGAGCTGCCGAGCTATCCGTAGCTGCTCCGTCTTTTTTGCTTTCATCTGCCTTAGGCGGCATTTTATCGTTATTACCCTTTTGCTTATTGCTTTCCGCTTTTTCGTCCTTAACAAATACAAAGGAGCGATCCATTGCGGTTTTTATGTCGGAGGTCGGCACTCTCAAAACATCCTGTGCACTCTCGACAAGCACGCTTGCGTCAACATTCATGCTCGGGCGAAGATTTCCCGGCTCATTTATCATAACCTCGGCAGTATATGTAGTTACTCCGTTTGAAGCAGTACCTTCAACCGAAAGATTTGATATTTCGCCGAGATAAACTTCATTCGGGAGCGCGTCGCAGGTTATCTGTACCTGTTGACCGACAGATACTTTACTTACGTCAAGCTCATCTATGGCAAGGTTGAATTTCAGCTTTGATATATCCGCAACAACCATAAGAACCTGGGTTGAATTGGTTTTGTCTATTGTATCTCCCGCTTTGGAATTTTTTGTGATAACCGTTCCCGAAATAGGAGAGGTTATTTTATAATCATCCAGCTTATCCTGCTGTTCGCGCAAGGACAGCTGTGCATTTTTGTAAGAAATGGAGCTGTTTTTTATATTATCCGATACAGTATCGCTTTTAAGCGTCACCAGAGCAGTTCCTTTTGTAACATAGTCACCGTTTGAATGATAAATCTTCGAAACCGTTCCCTCCGCTTCCGAGCTTGCGGTACCTGTTTCCGAATACTCCGCTTTTCCGTAGCCCGGGCTTATCATTGAATTTATCGCTCCGCCCACAATCTGTCCGTTTGTGATAGCGCCGGGGTTATCAAATTCTATCGTAACATCATAAAGCTTTGAGCCGTCGCTCTGCGGAGTTGCAACCGCTGCTTTATCGGTTACTCTTCCCGACATGCTGCTCATATTTGCCGAGCTTGTTACCTCTGCCGTTTCGCCTATGTAAATATTTCCGATTTGGCTTTCGTTGAACGGAAGAACAACCTTCATGACACGGCTGTTGCTTATGTCGGCAATTTTTGCGCCGATTTTCACGCTGTCGCCGTTTCGGATGTCCAAGCCGGAAATAACTCCGCTGCACGGCGCGGTTACGGTCAGGTCATCCGCTTTTTTCAATGCCGAGTTATAGTTTATTTCGCTTTGGTCAAGTGAAAGCTTTCCTTTTTCTATTCCTATGTCGGTTGACGAGGTATCAAACTGATACAAAATGTCGCCCTCTTTTACCGTGTCGCCCACTTCATAATCCGAACGGATTATATCTCCGCTCACCATAGATATAATTTCATACCTTTCGTTCGGCTCAACCGCCGCGCTGCCGGTTATGGCAACCTCAACATCGCCTCTTGTAACTATATCGGTATTATTTTCTACGCTGTCCGTCTTTTTATTTTTTCCCGACGTTATCTTCACAACGGCATATGCAAGCACTGCGACTACGCATGCGCCTATTATAATCTGCTTTTTCGATAACTTTGGCAAGCTAAGACTCTTTCTTTCTCTTTTTTTCACTGTCCGATTACCTCCTCTGTACATTTTCATTTAATATTATAATCTGAGCCTGTTTCTTTGATGTGTAAAAATTTAAAACATTTTGTAAACAAATTCTTAAGTAAAATTTTATAAATATTATGAATAATACAAAAATAACAGTATAAAATATAATGTAGTAAACATCTGATTGTAGGACTGAAGTTTCACAATTAAACCGATATGAACAGAAAGGAAGTTAAAAATGGATAAAACAGCATTAATTTTAATTATAATCGGAGCTATCAACTGGGGACTTATAGGTATTTTCGGTTTTGACGCTGTCGGTGCGCTTTTCGGCGGTCAGGCAAGTGTAATAAGCCGAATAATATTCACGGTTGTGGGACTTGCCGGACTTTGGAGCATCGGAATTTTGTTTAAAAATATAAAGTCGGCAAACGAATAGAGCGAATAGAAGGGGCTGTAAAAAAAGTCAACCGGCTTTTTAAACAGCCTCTTTTTTGAGGGGATAGAAAAGAAGCCGAAAGCTCTGTAAAACAGGTTTTCGGCTTTTTTGGAACATAAATACAACCTTTCATTCGGCGTCGTTTTCTTCTTCCTCGAATATCCAGCCCATACCAATCGGAGCGAGGAAGATAATCAAAAATCCGATTAAGTGGAATATTGCCGCCGAATACGGTACTGAAAGGGCAAGATTTGTATATTTCAAAAATTTAGTCACCGCAAAAAACCACGCATATATTTCGGGCGAAAAAAACAGATACACAAATGCACTGAGCAGGACATACAAAAAATATGCCGCTATATTTGCGGTATAATACAACAAAGCGTTTCTCAAATCAAAATAACAGTGCCGCAGCATTTTGAAATTTACCGTCACAAATACGGCTATACCTGCAAGTATTCCGAGAAAAAGCATATTTCTGTCAGCCAAAACTTTTCCTTTATTCAGCATAATCAAAACCGCGGATATGGCTGTATTTACAAAAAACAATTCCAAAAATCTGCGTATAATAACTCTGAATGTGATATTTATCATTTGTAAGCCTTCCTCTAATCCGTTGTGATAACAACGGTTTTTGTTTCCCCGTCCCAGTCAACCTTTGCGCTTAAGCTTTCCGCAACCGCGCGCACGGGGACTAATGTATAATCATTCTCAACAAACGGCGCGGTATCAAGCTCAATTACCTTGTTTTCCGTGCTTTCGGTTGTCTGTACCGATATCTGCGGCACACCGATTTTTAAAGCGATAAATTTATTTCCTTTTGTCGCAAAAATAAGCTTGTCTGCCTCAACCCAGTCAACGTTTGCGCCGAGAGCCTCAAATACTGCGCGCATCGGGAGCATTGTCCTGTCATTTACGATTTGTGCAGGAATCGGCGTGCTGAGTGTTTTTCCGTTTAAGCTTACCGTTACACCGTCGTCCGCATATGCCGCCGTCATTGAAAGGGCAAGGCACAAAGCTGCGGCGGATACCGCACTTTTGATTATATTCTTCATTTCAAAACCTCCGTACTTTTTTTTCCGTTTTTTAAGGCTTCTCCGTTTTAAAAGAGAAGCCTTAAAAATTTCTGCCGATTATTATTTGAGTATGTCCGCAGCTTTTGTAGAATCAAGCTGACCGTAGTTTGTTATGCCGTACTTATCACTAATAGTATTCGGCTCAGACAACGTTACACTCGTTTGAATAATATCCTCTGTATCAAATTTAACAGTTCCTATTTCGGGTTTTATATATGTGTTCTTCATATGCTTCACCTCTCTTAATTGCTTGTCGCTGAGCTTTGCGGCTGATAATTTGTAAATGATTTTGCCCAATCGACCGTTGCAGGTACAGCGTTCGACCATATTGTTATACCGTCGCGCACTATAAACGCTTTTGCATAATAAGTTGTTGGTTCGTTTGCAGGTATTTCGGTTATATCACCCTGAAATGCAGAATAATTTCCTGTAGCGGAAACATTAGCATTTGATGTTGTAACACTGCCAAAATCATCGGATTTCAAATACTTTATTCCGTACGAGGTAATCTTACCGTCCGTTGCGCTTTCATTAAACACAAACATATATCTGATTACACCGAGTGTATCACTACCGCTCTTGTAGCTTCCCGAATCTGTATCGGTCTGGCAGATTTTTTTGTTGTCATCAATTTCAAGACTACCGCTGTTTTCGCCTGCGATATGGGTAATACCGTCAACCGTTACCGTATCGCCCGATTTTGCAAGGGCTACGGTCGTTTTGCCGTTTTCTCTTGTGATTGTTGCGCTGCCGGTGTTTGCTGAAGCTACAGTTACTGTTTTAGCATTTTCGCCTGTACCGAAAATAACGCTTGCTCCGGTTTTACCGCTGTTGATAACATTAATGCTGCCCGTTGTGGCATTTGCCGCAGAAACATCATGTCCGTTGAGGTCAAGCGTAACGTTATTTGCCACAACTCCAATGTTTGCGTCTGTTATTTCCGCATCATCAATAAGCTTAATCGTATTACTGTCTGTTGCGGCAGTGGAAGCCTCTGCAAGTGTTCCGTAGTATTTGTTTTCACCGATTTTTGCAACTTTAACATCTGTCCCGGCTGTGCTGCCTTCTGCCATGTGCGCATTAACTTCCGCCATAGCCGCAGAAGGACCATTAAAAGTACCGCCGCTTATAGTCTTCCTGGTATTATCTTCGAACACGTTTGATGCGTTTTCCAGATAATATGTACCGCCGGTTATATTTACGCCGCTACCAAACAAATATGAAGCATTGTTCATATAAAACAAACCATGTTTTACATTGATAGTGCCGCCGTTTCCTGTTTTGAGTATATTTTTGGTGTCTGCACCAAGGACATTCAGAGTGTTGCCGCTAGACATGTTAATTGTACCGCCGTCGGCATATATTCCGCTTTCTCCGTAAAGGTTCAGTTCTGAATTACTGATAGTAATGATAACGGCAGACTGGTCGGGATCTTCGGGAGCTTTGGGTGCATATATAGCATAACGACCCTTGCTGTTTATTACCATCTTGGTTGTCATTTCAAGAATAGACTTGCCTGTATTTATTGTCTTCTCGCAGGAAGATGTAATCGTAGCATAGTTAATGGTCGTTGGTCTATGTCTAACAGCGGTGTCAAGGTTGATACCGCCGATAATATTCACGAAATCTGTGATATTTCTATCAATTTTCAAACTGCAGTTTGCCGGAGCATTATAATCAAAAGAAATAGCTTCGTGATCCTCACCCGAATCATATGTACCTCCCTTCACTGTGAGATTAGCAACTGCATCCTTTATGGTGCCGTTGCCTGCACCTCGAATAACAAAGCACGGCTGACCTTTACTTGTGATTCCACCATTTTCTTTTGCCTGAACGGTTGAGGTACCTTTGTAATGTGCAAAACAAATAGCCTCACCTTGTGAATTATTCGTTATTTTATATGTCCCGAGATTGAGAGCAACGTCTCTGGTAAACACCAAAGTCTTAGAAATAGTAACATTTGCTTTCAATGTAATTGTAGCCTTTGTTGAAGCCTCTGGTACCTTATTTGCCGCTGCTACAGCATCTTCAAGAGATGGATATGATGTACTCTTAGTACCGATTTTCACCGTCGCCACATTCGTCGCAGCGGAAACGGAGGTTATACCAAGCGAAAGTACCATCGCGGCAGAAAGCA
>CAKSJU010000038.1 GCA_934463455.1 uncultured Clostridia bacterium
CAAATAAAACATATGAAGAAAATAAATCCTCACGTTTCGGCAAGGGTGCCAAATTAAAAAAAGAAGCTTTGGCGCAGACGGAGGAGCTCGAAAAGCAAATAACCGAGCTGGAAAACGAAAAAACCGAGCTGGATAATAATATTGCACCCATACCCGCAATTACGCAGGAGCGCACCGCAGAACTCGGTGCTATGGTTGACGATTTTAAAACCGCCGAGATAAAGGCACTGCCCTTTGAAGAGCTTGCAACAGCATTCGGTGCTGGAATTGCAAAAATATCAAAAATTTCGTCTGCCGAACAGAAAAACGAAATACTTTTGGAAAAATATAACCGTCAGCAAAAAGAGCTGCACGTGGCATTTTTTGAAAAGCTTCACAATTCGGAAGAATTTTTCATAGCATATTCTCCGGCTACTCATTTGCCTTATCTGGATTTGAGAGAACAAAACAATCAGGCATGCCTATGGCTTTTCACCAAAGAAGATTATGCTAAAAACTGCCGCAATTACTTTGCACGCCAATATATTTTTATTGACATTGTAAAATTCACGAACAAGGATTTCTTTGAATATTCAAAAAATCTGCCCCGTCTCGGATTTAACGCAATTGTAATCAATAACGGTGTGCACAATCTTACGGTAGAAACAGGACCGGTTATCGGACCGATAAAGTATTCATGTCCGATAAATCCCATGCTGCACGCAAGACGCTTTGACTTTTTTCAGGCACTTATGCTTTTTAACAAAGTACCGCAGACAAATCATACTCTATATGAAAAATTCCATAATCCTCTTATAATGAAAGCAAAAGAAACCGTAATGCTGAACGAATTTGCAAAAGCGCAGTATACAATTGTAATGAAAAGCGTAAAGAAAACAGATGAAAACGGAAAAGAAACAGAAAGCTTTGAAATTCCTACCGTTGTAAAAGGCGAAACGCGCTTTCTTTTGACATTTACCGATATGCTTGAATTCGACGCATGGAAAAAGGCTACCGGTTTCAAAACCGACGAACCCGGCTTTGCCGCGAAAGTTATGGATTTTAACGGCATTGACAATATCGCAAAAGATACCGGCAGCGAGCTTCTTCTCGATATACAAAGCTGGTGCTTTGAGATGACAAAGGAACGCCGGGAAATGATAAAGAATATAGCCGTTCATGTTAAAAATGTCGAAGAACGCACAAATGAAGAATTGCAGAAAAACAGAAGCGACAATTAAAAGCCATAATTAAGGGGATGTTAAAAAACTCCGGAACGCAAAAAGACATGTGATACTTGGATAATATATATTAAAATAATCTGATTTTATATTTTTTTTGAAAAAAATCTCAAAATTTTCGATTTTTATTGTATTAAAATGCCTTTTTGCTACGCCCTCAAAAGGCGGTGTACAAAAAGTACACCGCCTTTGTATTTATTTTATTCTTGCGGCAAAAACCGCTCTTTCGGAGCTATCATTGCAGGGCGCAAAAGAAAATCCGTCAAATACCTCCGTCTTTTCAAAGCCCGCTTTTCGGAGCATTTCGAGAATTTCAGTCTTATTATACGCTCTCTGCAAATGTCTTTCGGCAAATCTCCGATACAATCCGTTTTTCTGCTTTGCAAAAAAATTCAAATACATATCGGAAATTTTTTTATTCTCGAGATAACGATTTTCCCAGCTGTAGAACATATCGTCACCGTTATATATAAAGGTGTTGTTTCCAAGCTTATTTTTAAGCTTATACTCCGTACTTATATCAAACAATATCAAGCCGTCCGGCTCGATAAAACACCGCCTTATTTTTTTGAACATATTAAAAAGTGAATTTGGATTTAATATGTAATTAATACCGTCAATCATGCAAATAAACGCGTTTGCACTGCCGTAAAGGTCAAGATGCGTCATATTCTGATTAAGAAAAAGGATATTGTCCGCACCCTGTTCTGCCGCTTTTTTACGAGCAATATCCAGCATTTGAAACGAGCGGTCAATTGCAATCATATCATATCCGCGGCGCGCAAGCGGAAGCGTAATATTTCCCGTTCCGCAGGCAAGCTCACATACAATATCCGCACGGCAATCAAACATATCAAAAACATTTTCAATATAATCCGCAATTTTTTCGTAGTCGAAGTCCTCCGACATCAATTTATCGTAATACTGTGAAAAATAAGTGTAGCTCATTTTTTATTCTTTCTCTTTCATTTTATCAAGCACCGCTCTGTAACCGCCGCTTCCGTAATTTAAACATCTGTTTACTCTGCTTATCGTAGCGGAGCTTGCGCCCGTTTTTTGTGCAATCTCGGTATATATTATATCTTTATCCAGCATCCTCGCAACTTCAAAACGCTGACACATGGATTTTATTTCACTGATAGTACACAAATCTTCAAAAAAACTGCTGCATTCTTCCTTAGTCTGCAAATTCAATATGGCTTCGAACAAGCTGTCCAAATTTTCGCCCATTAACTTTTGATTCAAGAAAATCACCTCTCTTTTATATTGTAACACTTTATCTTGCGAAAGTAAAGACTTTTTTTACATATTTATAAAATTTTTTGCAAAGAATATTTATATTAATGCTCATCAAATAAAAATCTATGTGTTTTCAGTAAAGACAAAAGCGTTTAAATCAGAGCAAAAAAAGCAGAGCCTCAGGCAGCTTACAGCCTGTGCAGGGAAGCGTCAGCTATCAACAAGAGAGGATGTAAAATACATGCTTGTCGTGGTAATTCGTACTTTAATTTTATACGCGTCGGTAACCGCCGCAGTCAGAATAATGGGCAAACGGCAAATCGGAGAAATGCAGCCGTCGGAGCTGGTCGTCGCAATAATGATTTCCGATCTTGCTTCGGTACCCATGCAGGCGGTGGACATACCGCTGCTTTCCGGAATAATTCCTGTTTTTACGTTAATTGTTGCAGAAGTTTTTGCCGCATTTTTAAGCTTAAAAAGCAAAGCAATCCGAAGAATTATAGCCGGAGAGCCAAGTGTTGTTATCCGAGGCGGAAGAATAGACGAAAAAGAACTGGTACGGCAGAGGTTTAACCTAAACGACCTGCTTGAACAGCTGAGAATAAGCGGTTATCCGGACATATCGCAGGTTGAAATTGCCGTACTCGAAACAAACGGACAGCTCAGCATTATTCCGAAAGCGGAGGCACGGAATGTGACAGTAAAGGACTTAAATCTCAAAAATGCAGAAAAAGAAACCATTCCTTTTATGCTTATATCAGACGGTAAAATAAACAAAGCGGAGCTTGAAAGAAGCGGAAAAAGCGAAAAGTGGCTCAATCAAGAACTGAAAAAGAAAAAAATTTCCTCCGTAAAAGAGGTTTTTGTCGCTTCTCTCGATGAAAACGGCAAGCTTTTTCTGCAAAGAAAAGAAAGGGGCAGCAAATGAAAAGCTTAATAATTTCAATAATAATAGCCGCCGGGATAGTCGGCGGCAGCTTGGCTTATTCGGAATATATTGACGGCTTGTCGGAGCAGCTGTGCGCATACGGTGACGATATAAAAGAATTGCTTGCAGACGAAGATTTTCCGAAAGCCGCGGAAAATCTTTCCTCGCTTTCCGATTTTATAGAAAGCAAAAAACTTTCGCTTGCGAGCACTACCGACCACAACAACATAGACAATATAGAACGAAATATCGCAGAGCTTAAAGCATACACTGCCGGCGGACAAAAATATGACGCACTGGCAAAATGCGAGCTTTTAAATGCCCTGTTTGAGCATCTTCCGAAAAACTACACCGTCAATCTCGAAAACATTCTGTAATGCCTGCCGAATAAATCCGGCAAACAATTCTTCCTTATCGGACAGCAAATTTTACGGAAGCAGCTTTTTCAATCTTCCGCCGAGCAATACCGCCGCCGCACATTTTACCAAGTCTACGGCAATAAAAGGGTAAACGCATGCAATAAGCGACTCCGCAAGCCCTTTTTGCGCTATAATCATATACTGCACCGTTCCCAAAGCATAGCACAAAGCAACCGATACAACGCATGCCGCAAGCCGAATTATTATATTGTTTGTCTTGTTCGAAGCCGCACCGACAATAATCGCCATAAATATGTACGAAATAATATAGCCTCCGGTAGGTCCCGCCAAAACGTTGATACCGCCGCGAAATCCGCTGAATACCGGAAGTCCGACAGCTCCGATAAGTATATATACAAGCGTTGCGGCAGTTCCGACTTTTGCTCCCGCGACCACCGCCGTGAGCAAGACGGCAAAAACGCTCAAAGTTATCGGAACAACCCCAATCTTTATGGTTATAACCGAAAAAACAGAAATAATTGCGGCAAAAAGAGCCGACTTTGCTAATTCCTTTGTTGACATAATAATTTTAACAACCTTTCTATATCTTCTCCGAAAAATTATATCACAATAATTTATTTAAGTCAAACTTTTCCAAAAAAAATATTGTTTTTTAGCAGGAAATGATGTATAATTAACTTACAGACAACAAAAAAACAATGAAATGAGGTATAATTTTGAAAAGAATAGCACAGTTTGAAAAAATATCAAAAACACAGTTTGAAAAAGATTTTGAAGATGTTTCCTGCGGATATGACGAAATAAAACTGCCCAAACGCGCCACCTCCGGCTCGGCGGGATATGATTTTTTTATCACGGAGGACATTGAGCTTTCTCCGGGAGAAACAGTAAAAATCCCGACAGGAATAAGAGTAAAAATAGACGACGGCTGGGTTTTAAAAATATATCCGCGGAGCGGACTGGGATTTAAATACCGACTGCAGCTTAACAATACCGTCGGAATTATCGACAGTGATTACTACAATTCCGATAATGAGGGACATATATTTATAAAAATCACCAATGATTCAAATGAAGGAAAAACACTTTCATTAAAAAAAGGTGACGGCTTTGCTCAGGGAATATTTGTCGAATACGGAATTACTTTCGACGATGGTGCTGACGGTGTGCGCAACGGCGGCTTCGGCAGTACAAGCAAATAAATTCCGCGGAAGAAAAAACCTTCTTTAAATAAAACCGAAATATATAGACAAAAACACTTTCATGTGATATAATCAATATATATACAAAGAAAGGACTGACCTTACATATGAACAAAAAAATAAAAAAACTGGCTGCTCTTGCCGGTGCTGCCGCAATTTCCTGCGTTTTAAGCGCAAGCGCATTAGCGGCGGAATTTATCGACATGCCGAACAACTGGACAACCTCCGCAATCAATAATGCAGTTAAAAACGGTCTGTTGTACGGTGAAGAAACCGCGGACGGAATGAAAGTCAATCCCGACGCAAATATAACACGCGCACAAATGGCGGCTATTATTGTACGTGCTTTCGGAGCATCAAAAACCACCGATATAAGTATGTATATCGATGCCGAGCCAAACGCATGGTACTATACCGAGTTTTCCAAAGCGGTTGCAATGGGAGCGTTTAAAGGCGACGGAAGCAAAATTAATCCCGAGAACAATATTACTTTCCAGGAATGCTTCACCGTTATGTCTCAGGTATTAAAAATGGATATATTCACAGATATGTATACAAAGGATTTAAGCTCCTTTACCGACAGTGATGATGTTGATTCCTGGGCTGTTCCTTATGTTAAAGCAGTTGTCGGAAGAGGCTACTGGGACGGTATCGATTCAAAGCTTTTGCCGAAGCAATACATAACGCGTTCGCAGTTTGCGGTACTTATGGATAACATCGTAAAAACTTACATAAATGACCCCGGTGAATACAAAGATTTTGAGGACGGCAATGTGCTTGTAAGAAGCAACGGCGTTCAGCTTAAAGATGCGAATATTAACGGAGACCTTATTATCGGCGACGCTGTTACCGACAAGGAAATCAAGATAGATAATTCAAAGGTAAGCGGTCTGCTCCTTATAAGAGGCAGTGAAAACGTATACTTGGACAACGGAACGAATGTTTATAAATCAATACTTATCGTACCGAATTTGACCATTTATATAGATGAAAATTCAGCTTCTCAAAAAGGCGGCTGGGTATGCCACCAGGATTCGAACAAGGTAGTTATCACTCCGAAGCTTGTTGATGCAAAATAAACAAATAAAAAGTAATGGGATGTTAAAAAAGCCAATCGGCTTTTTAACATCCTATTTTTATTTCTCTTTTTAAATCAGAACTTGCGATAGATTGCAGCCTGTGCAACAGAGCATTAACTCCTCCGGCTTAGAGATGGTTGGCATCTGCACCGGTTATATATTCATCTATTGCCTTTGCCGCGGTTTTACCTGCTCCCATGGCAAGGATGACGGTTGCCGCTCCGGTTACCGCGTCTCCTCCGGCATAAACGCCCTCACGCGAAGTAAGTCCCGTTTCGTCAGCTATAATTCCGCCCCATTTTTGAGTATCAAGTCCCTCGGTTGTTGATTTTATAAGCGGATTCGGTGACGTTCCTATAGACATAATCACGCAATCCACATCCAATTCAAAGTCCGAGCCTTCTTTTACCACCGGTCGGCGTCTTCCCGACGCGTCCGGCTCGCCCAATTCCATTTCGACGCATTTCATACCGCAGACAAACTTTTCATCATTTCCGAGTATTTCAATTGGATTTGTCAAAAGCTTAAATTCAATGCCCTCTTCCTTTGCATGTTCAACCTCTTCTTTTCTTGCCGGAAGCTCCGCCTCCGAACGGCGGTATACAATATATACTTTATCCGCACCGAGACGAAGTGCACATCTCGCCGCGTCCATTGCAACGTTTCCTCCGCCGACAACAGCTATCCTTTTCGCGTGCATTATCGGAGTTTCGGAGCTGTCTTTATATGCTTTCATAAGATTTACACGGGTTAAAAATTCATTTGCCGAATAAACACCCTTTAAGTTTTCACCAGGTATCTTCATGAATTTCGGAAGACCCGCGCCGCTTCCTATATATACAGCTTCAAAGCCCTCCGCAAAAATCTCATCCACCGACTCTACCTTACCTATTACCATATTGGTTTCAATCTTTACTCCCAAAGCCTTAAGACCGTCAATTTCCTTTTGTACAATTGTTTTCGGAAGTCTGAATTCGGGAATACCGTAAACCAACACTCCTCCCGCCAGGTGAAGTGCCTCAAAAATTGTGACGTCATAACCTTTTTTCGCCAAATCTCCCGCACATGCAAGTCCGGACGGTCCGGAGCCGACAACGGCTACTCTGTGTCCGTTGCTGTCCGGTTTTTCCGGAGTTTCGGTCACATTTTTATTATGCCAATCCGCAACAAATCTCTCCAGTCTGCCTATAGCGACAGGCTCGCCCTTTATTCCGCGGACACATCTTTGCTCGCACTGAGTTTCCTGCGGACATACTCTGCCGCATACCGCGGGCAATGACGATGATTTCGAAATGATTTTATATGCTCCTTCAAAATCCTCTTCTCTAACCTTTTCTATAAATGCGGGAATATCAATAGCTACAGGACATCCCCCAACACACGGCTTATGCTTACAATTCAGACAGCGGTTTGCCTCATCAACCGCCTGCTCCTTTGTATATCCCTGAGCCACCTCAAGAAAGTTTTTTGCTCTTATTTTGGGCTCTTGCGTAGGCATTTCATTTTTTTTCGGTGACATATTCGGCATGATTATTCCGCCTCCTTTTTAAATAAATTGCATGCTTCTTCATATTTGTGTTTTTCAAACGTTTTATACATTACCGAGCGTGCCATGGCTTCATCAAAGTCCACTTCATGGCCGTCAAAATCCGGTCCGTCAACACAGGCAAATTTTGTTTCTCCGCCCACAGTAAGGCGACATCCGCCGCACATACCCGTACCGTCAATCATAATCGGATTCATGCTGACAATTGTTTTTATATCAAATTCCTTTGTTAAAAGACATACAAACTTCATCATTACAAGCGGACCTATCGCAATGACCAAATCATATTTTTCTCCGCTTTCGATAAGGGTGCGCAGTGCATCGGTAACAAGTCCTTTTTTGCCCGAGCTTCCGTCATCTGTCATAATTTCCAATTTGTCGCTGACTGCTTTAAATTCATCTTCAAGTATAACAAGGTCCTTGCTTCTGAAGCCGACAACCGTATGCACCTCGGTACCGTTTGCATGAAGTTTTTTTGCTATCGGATACGCAATTGCACATCCGACTCCGCCGCCGATTACGGCAACCTTTTTAAAGCCTTCGGTATGCGTTGCAACTCCGAGAGGTCCGACGAAATCGGCAATATATTCACCCTCGTTTTTGTGATTTAATCTCTCTGTTGTTGCTCCGACTATTTGAAAAATAATCGTCACGCTGCCTTTTTCTCTGTCAAAGTCCGCTATTGTAAGCGGAATACGTTCTCCGTCTTCGTCAACGCGTAAGATTATAAACTGCCCCGGCTCTGCTTTTTTTGCAATTTTCGGAGCCTCTATTTCCATAAGTGTAACGGTAGGATTGAGCGGTTTCTTTTTCAAAATCTTATACATTTTTATATCATTCCTTTCCATACATAAAAATCCTCGGTTATATTTTTATAACCGAGGAAGTATTCATTTAAAAGTCAACATCCAAATCGTAATAGCAGCATTTAAGAAGCTTTTCCATTTCTTCAACACTTACACTGCGAGGGTTTGACCCGGTGCACGCGTCACCGACCGCAAGCTCCGCAACAGTATGCAGCTTTTCAAGAAATTCCTTTTCATCGATAATTCCGCCCTCATATTCTTTTATACAAGCCGGAATACCGAGCTCCTTGTTCATTCTTCTGACCTCATCTGCCAGTGCATTGCACAAAGCGTCATCATTATCAGCCGAAAGTCCGATTGTTCTTGCAATATCGGCATATCGTTTTTTTGCTTCTTCGTTTTTGGAATTGAATTTTATAATCTTGGGCAGGTACATTGCATTTGCACATCCGTGGACTATATGTCCTCCGGAATATGCCGCTCCGGTTTTATGCGCCATAGAATGGACAATTCCCAAAAGCGCGTTTGAAAATGCCATTCCCGCAAGACACTGTGCATTGTGCATTCTGTCGCGGGCGTCCATATCTCCTTTATACGACTTAATCAAAAATTCGGAAATCATCTTAATCGCATGCAGTGCAAGCGGGTCGGTATAATCCGAATGAAGAGTTGAAACATACGCCTCGGTCGCATGAGTAAAAGCGTCCATACCGGTGTGAGCCGTAAGCTTTTGCGGCATTGTTTCCGCCAGGTCGGGGTCTACAATCGCAACATCCGGTGTGATATTGAAATCCGCCAGCGGATATTTTATTCCCTTTTGATAGTCGGTAATAACCGAAAATGCAGTAACCTCGGTTGCTGTTCCCGACGTTGAGGGAATTGCACAGAATTTTGCTTTCGTTCTCAATTTCGGGAAATTAAACGGAATACAAAGCTCTTCAAACGTAGTATCGGGATATTCATAAAATGCCCACATTGCTTTTGCCGCGTCAATAGGCGAGCCGCCGCCGACAGATACAATCCAATCGGGGTTAAATTCCCGCATCGCTTTTGCTCCTCGCATAACCGTTTCCACCGACGGATCCGGCTCAACTCCTTCAAAAAGACTGACCTCCATCCCCGCCGATTTTAAATTTTCCACAACCTTGTCCAAAAAGCCGAACTTCTTCATAGAGCCGCCGCCGACAACGACAATTGCTCGTTTTCCGTCCAACTCCTTAAGTGCGTCTATTGCACCGTTCCCATGATATAAATCTCTCGGTAATGTAAATCTTGCCATAAATAACCACTCCTTATATAAGTATAATTATATTATGGCAAACTACACTGATTATTATACCAAAAGAAAGCTATAATGTCAAGTAACCTGCGGATTTTGGGCATGGAAATTTAGTGCATTTTAAATATACTTTATTTTTTGTTTCTCTGTCTCGATGCTTCATACATAAGCACTGCCGCGGCAACCGAAGCATTAAGTGAATTTATTTCTCCAAACATAGGAATTTTAACCAAAAAATCACATTTTTCTTTTACCAGGCGGGAAATACCCTCGCCCTCGTTTCCTATTACAAGACCTATTCCTCCGGTCAGGTTTGCCGAGTACATTTCCTCTCCGTCCATATCCGCTCCGGCAATCCACAAGCCGTTTTCCTTAAGCTTGTCTATTGTCTGCGCAATATTTGTTACTTTTGCAACAGGCGTATATTCTACCGCACCGGCGGAAGTCTTTGCCACAACTCCGGTCAATCCCACACCGCTGCGTTTCGGAATAATAACTCCGTCTGCGCCGACACAGTTTGCCGTCCTCAAAATAGAGCCCAGATTATGCGGGTCGCAGATTTTATCGCAGATAATCACAAACGGATTTTCCGAGCGCGACAAAATATCCTCTACGCTTGCATATTCATGAGCCGCGCAAAAAGCTATAATTCCCTGGTGATTGCCTCCCTCTGCAAGCGCATCAAGCTTTTGTCTTTCAACCTCCTGGATAATTATTCCGTTTTGCTTTGCTTTTTTTATAATCGGCACAAGCGAGCCTTCATAGCTTCCCTTTTTTATAAGTATTTTATCAATTTCCCTTTCCGAACGAATTGCTTCCATTACGGGATTTCTTCCTATTATTTTATCTTCCATAATAACTCCATTCCGCCGCCCTGCGCCGGCACAAAAAATAAAGTAAATCTCTTACCGGCAGGGGAGAAAATGATAAGAGATTATTACGCACATGTGCAATTCATGCTTGCCGGAGGATAACGTGAAAGGGACTTTCACGTTACATTTTCTTTAAAATAAAAAGCTGCCCGAATTAATATGTATGGACACTGTCGGGCAGCATATTTTATCTGTTTAAACCATATTATGTTCGGCTTCCATGCGCCTTAGAGCATAAATTTATCGTGAATGGCAACTACAGCGCGTTCCGCCTCTTTTTGGTCAACCAAAACGGAAATTTTAATCTCCGAAGTTGCAATCATATTGATATTGATATGTGCATCGTACAAAGCTTCAAACATAGTCGTTGCAACACCGGCATTATTTACCATACCCGCACCGACAATCGAAACCTTTGACACATCCTTTGTCCAGTTTATGTCATCCGCTTTTATAACATCCTGATTTTCCTCTATGATTTTTATTGCTTCTTCCATGTCGCCTTCACTTGTTGTAAAGCTTATATCCTTTTTGCCGCCGTTTCCGATTGATTGAATAATAAGGTCAACCGCAATATTTTTCTTTGACAAAAGAGAAAATACCTGGAATGCCTTTCCCGGTGTATCCTCCACGCCGCACAGCGCAATTCTTGCACAATCGTTATCTCTTGTTACCCCTCTTACCAACATCTTTTCCACTTTGTCTACCTCCTTGACATAAGTACCTTCTGATTTATTCAGGCTTGACTTTACAGCAAGCTTTACGTGATATTTTTTAGCCATTTCCACCGAACGGTTATGCAGAACATTCGCTCCCAGTGAAGCAAGCTCAAGCATTTCATCATACGAAATATCGTCCAATTTGCGGGCATTTTCCACAAATCTCGGGTCAGCCGTATAAACTCCGTCCACATCCGTATATATTTCGCATATATCCGCACCCAAAGCTGCTGCCAGTGCAACAGCCGATGTATCCGAGCCGCCTCTTCCCAAGGTGGTTATATCACTGAATTTGTTAATTCCCTGAAAACCCGCAACAATTACAATTCTTTTTTTATCCAGTTCGTTTTGTATTCTCATTGTATTTATCGATTTTATTCTTGCCTGAGAATATTTCGAATCGGTTTTTACTCCCGCCTGCCAGCCGGTAAGCGAAATCACCGGTCTGCCTATTTTTTCTATCGCCATGGCAAGCAGCGAAATTGAAATCTGTTCGCCGGTTGCCAGCAGCATATCCATTTCTCTTTTTGAAGCTTTCGGATTAATTTCTTTTGCTTTTTCTATCAGGTCGTCAGTAGTATCGCCCTGTGCCGAAACCGCTACAACAACATCGTTGCCCGCGTCATAAGCTTCCACAATTCTGCCTGCGACATTCATAACGCGTTCGGCATCTCTGACGGATGTACCGCCGTATTTCTGAACAATTAAACTCATTTTTATTTCATAGCCTTTCTTCCCGCAAAATATTTTTTTTCGCCGTAAATTATCCGCGGGCGGATAATTCGGCGGCAGTATAATTTATTTATACCGCATTTTAATGCCTCACGATTTTTACAACCGCTCCGACATTATCTATTTCAACAATTTTACATTGTCTCTTATGACTGAATTTTTCAAAAAATTCGGTAATATTATCTTTAAAATATTCGGTATCTTCTTCCAAAACCGCAACTACAGCGGGACCCGAGCCGCTTAAAAAAACAGCTTTCGCTCCCAGCTCATACGATTTTGCAAAAATTTCTTCCATTCCCTCAACATAACTCTTTCGATACGGCTGATGAAGTCTGTCCTCCGCACCGATTTTCAGGTTATTGAAGTTCCCTCCGACCATGCTTGCCGCAAACCATGCCGCTCTCGAGACATTAAATGCTGCGTCCTTAAACGGTACCGTATCGGGCAAAATTCCTCTTGATTTTTTTGTTGCCGCAAAATAGTCGGGAATCATAACCGCATATTTCAGCTTCGGCGAAATTTTAAAGCTTTTATGATATATGTTTCCGCCCTCCGACGCCGATACGCAAAAACCTCCGTACATTGCCGGAACAACATTATCGGGATGCCCCTCCGCTTCGGTTGCCAAACAAAGCAGCTCTTCTCTCGAAAGCTTATTTCCCGAAATATGGTTTCCTGCAAGCAATCCGCCTATAATGCACGCACTGCTGCTCCCCAAGCCTCTCGTCATCGGAATATCGCTGTTTTGGACTATCTTAAGACCTCTTTTTTTATATCCGACCTCGTCAAATACTCTTACGACAGATTTATATATAAGATTATTTTCGTTTGTCGGAATATACTCGCTGCTTCCGATATTCACTATTTTAAGTCCGCTTTCCGTTTCGCTGACCTTTATTCTGTTGTAGATATTAAGTGCAATCCCCATTGTGTCAAATCCCGCTCCCATATTTGCCGAAGTCGCGGGAACTCTTATTTCTACCATCATACCTCCAAAACTCTGATAAACGATTTTATATTTTTTTGAGACTGTGCCTTTTCAGAAAATTGTTCGGCACTCATTTTTTCGGTTATAAACGCTTTTTTATCATTTGTTTCTTTTGTCTTTTTAAAATCAGCTTCCCCGTCCGCGCTGATAACAAAATACGACGCCTTATCCTGCCCCGGATCAAGAACAAAATTTTTATCCTCGGTATTCCAATATATATTATGCTTATTAACACCTTTATGTTTAACGCAATCTATAATATCGGCGGTAACCGCGCCGGCTGTTGCTTCTTTTCCTGCGCCGCGTCCGTAAAACATTGCCTCTCCGAGATATTCTCCCTTTACATCAATCGCATTGAATACCCCGCTCACGCCCGCAAGCTGCATTTTCTTATCCACAAACATCGGTCTTACCATAATATTTACTTTATTGCCGAGCTTTTCCGCATAGCCTATCAGCTTTATCACACCGCCGAGCTTTTCCGCATATTTAACGTCTTCCTCGGAAATATTCGTTATGCCCTCCGTCGGAATATCTTTATAGTCAACAAACTTTCCCCATGCCAGTGAAGCAAGAATTGCAATTTTCCGGCATGCGTCATAACCTTCAACATCCGCCGCGGGATTTCTTTCCGCATATCCAAGCTCCTGGGCATCGGAAAGCGATTTATCAAAGCTTTTTCCCTTTTCGAACATTTCCGTTAGGATATAATTTGTCGTACCGTTTAAAATCCCCGCAACCTTTTCTATATTATCCGATAAAAGGCAGGTTGCCATCGGTCTTATAATCGGTATTCCTCCGCCCACGCTTGCTTCAAACATATAATTAACATTATTTTTTTTCGCCAGCTCCAAAAGCTCCGGACCGTAAGTCGCCACAAGCTCCTTGTTTGACGTAACAACGCTCTTTTCCGCATTTAACAATTCTTTTGTATATTCATACGCAGGATGTAATCCGCCCATTGTTTCGGCAACAACATCTATTTTTTCATTGCCGCACAATTCGGAAAATTCCTTCGTGAAAAGCTTTTTTGCTTCATGTCCCGAGAAATCTCTTATATCCAATATTCTTTCGACTTCTATATCTTCGCCGATTTTTTCTTTAAAATTATTGTTTTTGAGTATTTCGTATACTCCGCTTCCTACCGTACCGAAACCTATTATTGCAGCCTTTGCCATAAACAATCTCCATTCTGTCTTATTTTACGGCGAGAACATCAACCTTGTTCACACCGTATATCCTGCTCAAATTCACTCTAAGCTGTTCAATATCCACCGTCATATTCCCTGTCTCTACAGAAATTGTAACATGCGCTATTCCGTTCACCGGGATATTCTGATTTATTGTCAGCACATTTGTTTTATACGTAGCCAAAACAATAAGTATATCGGACAAAATTCCCGATATATCCTCAAGAGTAAAGCCCAGTGTCAGCATTTTATCGTTTTTTGCATCATTGTATGAAAAAACATGGTCTTTATACTTATAAAATGCCGTCCTGCTTATATTTGCATATTCCAGTGCTTCGCTGATTGTTCTGCACTTACCCGAAGCAAGATAATTCTTTGCCTCGACCACTTTTACAAATATTTCCGGCGCAACCTCCGAATCCACAAGAACATATGATACGCTCATACCTATATCCTTTCCGCCCGCAGAGTTTGTCACTCGCGAACATTTGTATTTCTTTTATAGTATATAATATCATATTTCTTTTACAAAGTCAACAAAATAAGGGTAGATTTTATCGGTGTTTTCAGTATTGTTTTTGTGCATATTGTACAACATTGTTACAAATCGCTTTAAATCAAAACATTGCTCCCGCTTTGCCCTCAAGGAGCACAGTCTCAGGCAGATTGCAGCCTGTACAGGGCAGGAATCCGCGCTATTGTTATATTGTCCTGCTGTTTTCCGATTTTTCGGCTGCTTTTTTTAGCTTGTCCGCAAGCCCTGTATAACGCTTTTTAATATTCTTTTCTTTTACCATCCGTTCAACCGCCGCTTCGCTTCCTACAAGTATCACCATACTTTTCGCGCGTGTAACCGCGGTATAAAGCAAGTTTTTGCACATAAGTGCCGGGGCAAAGCCGCAAACAGGTACTACCACTATCGGAAATTCACTTCCCTGGCTTTTGTGAACGGTAACGGCATATGCCAAATCAAGCTCATCCAGATATGCGAACTGATATTCCACCTCTTTATCATCATCAAAAATAATCGTCATCATTTTATCCTTTGAAGATATTTCCGATATTATTCCCATATCTCCGTTAAATATGCCTGTGCCGTACTCTCCGTTTTCTCTCATCCACGGCAGGTCATAATTGTTTTTTATCTGCATAACCTTATCACCGACGCGGAATATCACCTTCCCGTGCTGATACTGCGTTTTTAATATATCCGGCGGATTTACGGCATGCTGAAGTGCTTTATTTAGCATTATTGTTCCCGCCGCGCCTTTTTTTGACGGTGAAAGCACTTGGATTGACGAAATCGGATTTATTTTATAACTTGACGGCAGCCGGTTTTTATACAAATCGGTTATTGTAGCCGCTGTTTGTTCGGAATCACGCCTGCGCAAAAAGAAAAAATCCTTATCCTTTGCCGAAAGCTCCGGCAATTCGCCCTTGTTAATTCTATGTGCATTTACAACTATAAGGCTTTCTTCCGCCTGACGGAATATTCTTTCCAATCTGATTACCGGCACTATTCCGGAATCGATTATATCATGAAGCACGTTTCCCGGACCTACCGACGGAAGCTGATCCGCGTCTCCCGAAAAAATAACTCGCGCTCCGCTTTTAACAGCGCGCAAAAAAGCATACATAAGCGAAACATCCACCATGCTCACCTCGTCCAATATCACAACATCGGCGGCAAGAGGATTGTTCTCGTCATGAGTAAAGGCATTTTCATTGTCGGCAATTACTCCCAAAAGCCTATGTATTGTCTTTGCTTCCTGTCCGGTAACCTCGCTCATTCGCTTTGCCGCACGTCCGGTCGGCGCAGCAAGCGCAATATTAAGCTTAAGCTCTTGCATAAGCTTAATTATTGTATTAATTGCAGTTGTTTTTCCCGTACCCGGACCGCCGGTAATAACGCAGCAGCTTGACTTCAGTGCGGTAATAACGGCATGTCTCTGTTCGGATGCAAGCTTTATACCTTCTTCTTTCTCTACAGTATCTATAAAGTTTTCGCTTTCTGCGTCTGTCAAACCGAATTTCTGCTCATTTTCACTGAGTGAAGCAAGTCTTGCGGCAATATAATTTTCCGCCGACATAAAGCTTGTAAGATAACATGCGGTATCGCTGTCCGCGTCGTCGGTATACAGCTCATGACTGCACATAAGCGAAGCTATGCCGCTTTCCGCTTCCTCCTCCGTTATCTGCAAATGATATGCCGCATCCTCCGTGAGCAGGCTTTTCGGCAGGTATGTATGTCCCGAGGCATATGCCGCCGAGGTCAGTATATATTTCAGCCCGGTCCGTATTCTCTCCGGACTGTTTTTTGCTATTCCCGTCATAAAAGCAATATTATCCGCCGTCTTAAAGCTTATTCCGTCTACCTTTTCCGCAAGAATATACGGATTTTTTTTAATCAGCTCAACTGCGTTTACACCGAGAATTTTATGAATTTTTATCGCATAATTTGCAGAAATTCCGAAACCCTGCAAAAACATAACTATGCTTTGCACCGATTGCAGTTTAAGAAAAGCCTCGCCTATTTCCTGTGCCTTTTTCTTTGATATTCCTTTTATTTCCGCTATTTTAACCGGCTCGTTCAGCATTACCTCAAGGGTTTTGTTTCCGAATTTTTCCACAAGTTTTTTTGCGGTCGCTTCCCTGATGCCTTTTACGATTCCCGTTGCAAGATAGCGATATATAGACTCCTCGTCCGCCGGCATCACTTTTTCAAACGAGCTTACTTTAAATTGTTCGCCGTAATCGGGATGAATTACCCATTCCCCGGTAAGCATTACATTATCTCCCTCATTTATATAAGGAAGGTACCCCGTTGCGGTAAACATCCCCTCCCTTACACTGTCTATTTCACAGACGGTATATCCGTTTTCGTCATTCATAAATATAATTTCGGACACACAGCCGGAAATCTGAATTATATCACCCATTTCAAGCTTCCTTTTTGCATTTTTTAATTCTTCATAAATAATTATAACACAAAAATATGTTTGTGTAAAGTATAAAAAGAATAAGTTTTTACTTTAATATTATTGACAATTTCAATTTTTTGAGTTATAATAATTTGAGAATAATTCTCAAATTTGAGGTGAGTAAAATGTCCGAATATAAAACGGAGCAAAAAAAGCTTCTTTTGGATTTTTTAAAGCACAATAAAGACCAAAGCTTTACAGTTGAAGAAATTGAAGCGGGAATGATAAAGGACGGGGTTTCACCGCCGGGAATAAGCACAATTTATCGGCTTATTTCGAAGCTGTGCGAGGCGGGAACGGTAAAAAAATTCAATGATACTGATAAAAGAAAGGCTGTGTATCAGCTAAAGGGCGGCAGCGAATGTGAAGAGCATCTTCATATGAAATGTACAGAATGCGGAAAACTGCTGCATATGAATAACGATGTATCAAAAGAGCTTTTGAACGAAATTTTTGATTTGAGTAATTTTTCGGTCGACAAAGAAACAACCGTGCTTTTCGGAAAATGCAAAGACTGCAAAAAATAACGGAGGAATTGTTTTAATGAAAAAATTTATTGCCGTACTTTCAATATTTTTACTTTTTACAGCAAGCGGCTGCGCTCCAACAGGATATAATTCTGCCGATAACGGTAAAATAAGCATAGTATGTACCGTCTTTCCCCAATATGATTGGGTTAAAAACCTGATTTCGGGTGCGGAGGACAAATATGAGCTTACTCTGTTAACCGACAAAGGTGTTGACATCCACAGCTATCAGCCGTCGGCAGACGATATTATAAAAATTGCCGAAAGCAGCTTAATTATATACACCGGCGGAGAATCCGACGCATGGGTAAAGGATTACACAAAGGACATTGAGGGCAAAAGCTTTATAAATATGCTTGAGACCGTTGAGGATGACGCGCTTTATGACGCGGAGGAAAATGAAAATGACGAGCATGTTTGGATGTCTTTTGACAATGCCGAAGAAATATGCGAAAAAATATCCGAACAGCTTATAAGGTTTGACCCATCGGACGAGGAACTGTACAACAAAAACAAAGAAAATTACGAAAACAAGCTTGAAGCTTTGGAAAAGGAATATGCGGATGCCGTTGATACATCAAAAAATAAAACTGTCGTAATTGCCGACAGATTTCCGTTCCGCTACCTTTTTGACGAATACGATATTTCTTATTATGCCGCTTTTCCCGGATGCTCCGCAGAAACCGAGGCAAGCTTTGAAAAGGTGAAAACACTTTCGGAAAAAGCCGAAAGCACTTCCGCTGTACTTGTAACCGACAACGGAAATATAAGCCTCGCACAAACGGTTATCTCCAATACAAGCGATAAAAACAAACCTATTTTATCCTTGTGTTCAATGCAAAATGTAAAAAAAGAGGATATAGACAGCGGCTTTACCTATCTTACGGCAATGCGTGATAACCTCGAAACTCTGAAAAAAGCATTAAACTAAAATCAATATAAATTCTGAATAACAAAAAAGGGGATTTTTATGGCGCAGATAATATGTGAAAATCTTTCGATAGGATACGACGGAAGAACAGTTGCGAAAGACATTAATTTTAAAGCGGAAAAAGGTAATTATATTTGCATCGTGGGCGACAACGGCTCCGGAAAAAGTACACTTATTAAATCGATACTTCGTCTGAACAAACCAATATCGGGCAGAATAGTTCTTGATGACGGTCTTAAATTCAATCAAATCGGTTATTTGCCGCAGCAATCGGAAATTCAAAAGGATTTTCCCGCTTCGGTAAAGGAAGTCGTGCTTTCCGGCTTTATGGGACGGCACAAATTCTTTCCGTTTTGCACAAAGGAAGAAAAGCTTCATGCAAAAATGCAAATGGAAAAACTGGAAATAACCGACCTTGCGGACAGATGCTACCGCGAGCTTTCGGGCGGACAGCAGCAGAGGGTATTTCTTGCGCGTGCATTGTGCGCAGCCGAAAAAATGATAGTACTTGACGAGCCTGTTACCGGTCTTGACCCAAAGGTTACCGCAAATATGTACGAAATAATTTCCGAAATCAATAAAAAAGAAGGAATAACCGTCATAATGGTATCGCATGATGTGCGGGCGGCAATTCGTTATTCATCTCATATTCTGCACGTAGGTCATGACGAAACATTTTTCGGAACGGTCAACGAATATATGAAAAGCGAAACAGGGCAAAAATTCTTGCTTTAAAAAA
>CAKSJU010000039.1 GCA_934463455.1 uncultured Clostridia bacterium
ATTTTTATACCTTGCCAGCTCCTTTGAATTATACAGACTTTTTGCCGATTTAACTCCCGCAAGCTTTACTTGGTTGCTGTAATTGCGTGCCGCCTTTTTGGCATCGTTTTGATCCATCAGGCCGTATTTTTCTTTCAACTCGTTAATCGTCAAGTCAGACTTATAATTAAGTTCCGGCTTCGTCGCTTCATTAAAGTATTGCTTATCATTATATATCTTTATGTCGTTCGGAGTCATATAGGTGCCGTCCTCTTTCTTCGGAATATTCCAAAGCTGTGCTTCGGTATCGGTGAAGTATCCGCGTTTTTCAGCTTCGTTCCACGCAATATCCATAACATCCTTTTGAGCGTTTCGGTCATTTTCGGCAAGCTTATCGTCATTATCCTGCTTTTTAAATTCATTTGCCCAACGGTTGTACAGTCTTTCATCACGCTTAGTTTCCGCCTCGGATGCCTGTTTATAATCCTCTCTTGCCATTTTCTGCATATCCGTTCTCTTATTCCAATCCGAATCGGCACTGTTTGCAAGCAGGTCATAAGCTTCACGCTTCATTGCATGCTCATTTTTATAGCGGTCATATGAATTTTTGGCAAGCTCTGGGATTCTGTCCGCAAGCTGACTCATATAATAAAGCATTTGTTGGTTGGCAAGCGTTTGCGCGGCGCTTGTCATATTTCCGTTGTTTTTTGTTGCCATTTTTGCCGCCGCGTCACGATATGCCCGCTCGCCCTCACGTCTGTACATATTGCTGTATGCCTGATATGCGGGGTCGGTCTCCGGATTGTAGCTCCACGGCTTATCTGATGTCAAATCGGCATATGCGTCCCTTAAATTACTTCCGAATTTGCCGTACCAATCAGCATACATATCCTCCGATTTTTGCATGCCCAGATTATTCATCAGTTTTGCATACGCTTTGTTCAAATCATTTTCATCAACCACCGCACGGTTTCCGTCCATATACAAAACCGGGATATTCTCTCCTCCGACCGATACCATTCCGTTATCGGAGTACGAAATATCTCCCAATCCCGCGGGAGCAACATAATCGGTGGCACGCATGGGATTTTTACCCTCCGCTTTATAAATTCCGTTTACAAAATCCTGAATGTCCGACATCGGCGCATAGCTTACTCCGTCCTCCACACTTGACGGCTTAAAGCTTTGATGATTGTATGTAACAGCTCCGTCTTTCCAGCCTATTTTGGAGTTATCCATTCCCATATTTGTCATAGCCGCGCGTACTCCGGAATTACCGCTTTCGTTTTTAGGCACATATTGCTTTGTTTTTGCTTTTTTATTGATATAATTGCTGTTCGTTCGTATAAATGCCATTTATATTTCCTCCTTCTGCTTTTCTTTTCATTAGCTTAAGCTGCTCTATAATTCTTTCTTTGCCGTCGAAGTTCATGCTTTCAAGTATTACTATTGCCATATCCGGCGAAGTATTTGACAAAATTCCCGACTTCCAAAGCTCCAAAATAAGCTGATTGTTTGTCTCTCTTGATGTCGGACTTTGCCGCTCGGGAATGATTTCAATATCAAACTCCGCTTTAGACGGTCGGTTTGAAATCGGAAATCCCAAATAATCTTTATCCGGATTGATAAGATACCGATTTGAAAATTCCACAAATTCCACATTGCCCAAATCGTTTGTAATTCTGTAAATTCTCTCTTTTGTAAAGAATTGACGTATCAGCTCTATGCAAATCGATATTATTTCGGCATATACATCGAAGCTGTCATCTATCATAACTCTTGAAAGCTTTTCTCCCGATTGCTGCAGGATATTAATAGCACTTGCCGCCGTAACTCCGCTCACCGTAGCTCCCTGCTGAAAATCCCGGTTTCCGATTACTTCTTTCAGTTCAAGTATTTTTTCCGCACGATGATTCAGAATAAAATCGGAAATCGACTGCGCCTGAAACGGTCTTATATGAGTTTCATCAAGGCTGCCGTCCACATGAATAACGTCCTTTGACCAGTCTTTAAATTCCTCTTCGTTGATTGACCCTTTGTCTCTTACAAGCCACCTTTGTTTTCCCGAAAGTGCTGCATTTTTTAGAATTATACCGTCCAGCTTATCTATATACATCTGAGGATTTCGGATAATATCGGTTATTCCGTAACCGAACGGAGAGTCATCGCTTTGATACAGGCAATCGAACACGACAGGATACTTTCCGTGAGCATAAAGTCCGCTTTCATAGCCCGGAGTTTCTTCACTCGCTTCAATAAGCGTATTTCTTGCAAACTTCATCAAATGTACGCTTCCGTCGCTTTTTTTGTAATAACAATCTATAATCTCACTCTTGTCCTTTGCAACGGTATTTCCGCTGTAAGTTTCTACACTTGCATCTCCCTCAAACAAATCCGCAAACTTCGGATATTTTGCTTTGAGTATTTCATTGTCGAACGCCTGTGTTATGAACAAAAATTGAGATTCCTGCACATCCTGCAAATTCATATCGCAGTAAATGCCGAGAATATTAAGCGACCGAAGCTCTATTTCCTCCGTTTCACGATTGTAAAACACTCCGTATACAGCTGTTCCGTATTTCAGCTTTTTACGCCAGTTTTGCTTATAACACTTTTTGAATTTACTTATGTCAAGCTGTACCGGCAATATCTTTGACAACATCTGTGCCGCTTTTGTATCGTTCGGCTCGCGCTCCAATATTTTGGGATGAGGATAGTTGTCCATTGCGTCCGCAAATTTATTTTCTATTGCCGAGAAAACGAATGCTGTTGCGGAGGTAAGCGTTGTTCCGTCATATTCTCCGTTCTGATTTACTTCATGCCATTTCCTGTACCATTTTTCGTTTTCGCATATTCTGTCGTTGAACAGCTGCTTGTCATTTTTGTATGTGTCATATGCAGACAGTGCTTTTTCTATAAATTCAGATGTTATTTTACTCATGCTCCGCACGCTCCTCTACTGCGATTTTCAATCTTTCGGCAAGCGGCTTTATAAATTTCGGTATCGGCAGACCTATTTTTACACAATTTTCCAATATACTCAAAAGCTCATTGATAATAAGCCATATACATACAATCATACCGAAGTAAAAATTCAGTCTGAACTCTATTCCTATTTCCGAAAGTCCGCAAGCTATCACCCAATCGATAATACCCGCAGCAACTACCAAAAGCATATAACACACTTTTTTTACCGCACCCTTTTTTCCGACCTTTGAATTGAGTTTCCCCTCAAACCATGCCGCCGCAACACCGGATACGTAATCCGCTGTCATCGCGGCAAGCAGTATCAGTGCCGGTGCCGCCATTTTTTTAAAATACACACTCGCCGAGGCTGCAGCCGCCGAAAGAGCAAATTTTATTATTTTATCCTTCATTTTCTTCCTCACCTCTTTGTGTTTTCCGCTCCTGAACAAGGATAAAATCATTCATCCACAAGCTTTCATAAAGCTCTCTGCACCATTCAAGCAGCTCCTTATAATCATATTCCAAAATTCCCGTTTCGTCGGGAGGCTCTCTGAGAGTAAAATTTTGCATATTACCACCATCCTTTCACTTTATTTTCCGTTTCTCTTATCGGTATATTTCTTTCGATATACCATTTTGCAAAATCCTCAAGCTTTGTGTTAAAGGAAATTATATGTTGATTGTAGCTGTCATAATCTCTTTGATAATAACAGCACTTTGCAAGAATAAAATCCACATACATTGCGTCATACGGTGACGGAACAACCGTTTCCGCTTCCATCGGGTCGGAGATTTTCTCATATTCAAGCTGAACATTTCCCGAATAGCTTTTCGCATATTCTCTTTTGAGCATCTCTCCGACCTCGTCGCACCATGCGATTTTTTCGGCGGATTTATAGCTGTTCGGATAGAGTGAATCCGCCTTTTCGATTACTTCAATTATTTTCATATCACAATCCTCCGTTCGTTTAAATCTGTTCGGCGATGTATAGCCATACCGGGGAATAGGGAAATATGTTCCGGATTTTTTTACATGCCCTGCGAATATACTCTTCCGCCCTTATCATATATACTTCTTATCCCGTATATTACGGCTTTTCCTCTGCCACGGAGCATATACTGCCAATACATTCCCTCTTTTAATCTCAGCGGTACTCTGTAAATCCGTGCTTTATTGTCCTTTCCGCTAATTTTTCCCTGACGGATTTTCTCTCCTCCGTCCTCTGCCGTCAAAATTTCAATTTCACATCCGGAAGAGAGTTTTGCATAAATCCAAATTTCCGCCGCTCTGTCCAAATCGTAATCACTTCCGAATATTTTTCCGCTTTCCGCGCTCCAGTCCAAACCGCCCTCTCCGCCGGTCTTTTCGAGTTTTCCGTCAACGATCACATAAATCCTGTTGTCCGCCGAAAACGCTCCGTCAATTTTTTTGTCATCCTCTTTTAACCACAGCATACGTTTTGTATCATATACAAGATTTTCACATCCCGTTCCGCTTTCGGCCGATACCAAATAATACTGTCCGTCCGTATAACCGAACGCCGCGGTATAGCTTCTGTCCAGCACCTCGGAAATAAGCTTCGGTTTTGACCCGTTCCACACATAAAAGCCTTTTCTTCCGAGAAAATAAAGTGCATTATCTATCACAGCGCAGGAATTAATATCGATACATCCGACATTGTTATACGACCTCCCTACCGCGAACTCATTCGGCAATGACCCGTAAACAGCCTCAAAATTATTTTTTTTGAGCAGTGCAATCGATTCTCCGCAGGATACAACTCCCAGATATTCTCCGACGGTTGAAGCTTCCATATATACGCTGTCATCATTTATCCCGTCAAACTGATTAAAATTAAATACATCATTTAACGCGGACGCATATACCGTTTCACCGTTCGGGCTTGCTCCCCACAGCCTGCCTTTATGCAGCGCAAGATGCGTCATATACGGTATTTTTTTATAAATATGATACACCGTTCCGTTGGTAATACTGATTTTCGGATTTTCACCGAGATAATTGTAAACCGTCATCTTCAGCGTTACCCTCCATGTTATCATACCTTGATCAAATGTAGTACGGGTTTCTTCATACGCTGTTACCGTTGCGGCACTGATGTCACGTTTTGAACGATTTCCCCAGCGGCTCTCGTTATACGTCATTACTCCGTCCATAAAAACTGAATCCCCCGCCTTTAACTTATAAAAATCGGTATCCTCATTCTGCGATTGTTTAATTGTAAGTTCAAGAGTTGCCGTTCCGTCCGTATTTACGGTTAATTTGTCATCATACTTTCCTCTGTACTGATATTCATACGAAAGAACAGATTCTCCCGAAACACCGGTTGTATCGTAATAATATATAAACGGTTTGCTCTCCGTGCTTCCGTAGCCGTGTATCACAATAATTTTATTAACCCATAAAAGCTGAATAACACCGTCCGACGGAATTTTCATTCCGTAGAGAAATTTCCCGTCCGTATCATATACCGCCGGCTGATAAAGCGGTTTTTCCTTTCCGTCATAATAGAATTTTGTACCGATTACTCCGCAAAATCCTGTTACATCGCTGTCCTCTCCCGGGTCAATCGCCGCTCGTATATTTTGCGCTTCAACCTCCGTACTCTCCCCGTTTTCAATAACCGTAATTTTATTATATTTATCCGATGCACATCTCGGCTTTGACGGCGAAATATACGGATAATTTTCCGAAGAAAGATTTTTTACATCGACAAATTCTCCGATTTTTGCATATTCCTTTCGGTTAATTCCGAAAAAATTTCTTATGTCGAATGTTTTTTGTGCCTTTGCGTCTCTGATAGGTATATAACTCAAACGGCATCTCCTCCTTTATTCACCGTCCAGGTTTTGTATTTTACCGGCATATTGAGCCATTCTCAATTCGGCGAGCTTTTCGTTTTTTTCTTTTTCTTCAATTATCAGCTTTACGTTTCTCGGCACCATAACCTCTTCATCATACATAATCTGATAATTTTTCCCGTTTACCGTCACGGTATGACTTGATCCTATAGGCGCACCCGCAGGTCTTCTCATCAATACCGGTATCTTTTCTTCATAAAATTGTTCCAATTCTTCTTCCAAATTCATTTTTTTAGCCATGTTAAAACTCTCCTTTTCTGTGTTTTTTAAGGCTGCGGAACGGCTGCAAACCGTTCCGCAATGCAATCATAGGGCGTATTTTTCCGTAAACTGCGCACATTCTCCGCCATATTAAAGATCCGCCGTTGCTATAGACTCAATTCTTACCATAAATTCATCAACAAGAATTTTTGCAAGGTGGTGGCATTTCCATCCCATTGTACCTCTTTGATTGAGCGGGTCTGCACTGCCGGCAGAGCCGAGAGCTTTAACTATTGTTTCAAGATTTGCTTTCGGGTCGGTTACGCCGTACGCGTCTTTTCCTATTACCAAGGTCACATGTACCGGCAAATTGGCAGCAGCTCCCTCTCCCGGATATACTTTCATTCCGGCGGTAATTGATGTCGAAACACTTTCCGAGCAGGTAATATATGCCGCCCCGTTTTCCCCCGCTGTTGCGGAAGAAACAGTGTAGGTAAAGCCGTTTACATAAATCTTTCTCGTTGCAAGCGCAGTTGCTTCGGCGGAAGTAAGTGTATCGGCAACATAAATTTTTGCACCGTCTGTTTCCTTAACAACCAGCTCAGCTTTATCTGCTGCAAGATTTGCACCTCTGAACACCTTGGCTTCTGTTGTTTCAACAAATCTGACGCCGTACAATCTTCCGATTTCACCGTTGTACATATCCTTCGGATCGCTGTATGTTTTAACATTTTCCCATGCGCTGTCGCTCATTAAATCGAATGCAATGTCCGGATCAACAATTGCGACAAAATCCTTATCAATCGGATTAGCTTTATTGTTCTTAAGCGTTCTTACCGCTTTTCTGATTTCTTTTACCGTCATCACGCAATTGGAATCCAAACCGCTTCGTGCCGATTTTCCGTTTGCATACTGAACATTTGTACCTGCCGAAAGAATGTCTGCTGTCAGACTGTCCTGTGTTTCTCCCGCGTTGTCGGCAAGAATTTCGTTAAGCTTCAAAAGCTCTGGAGACGGATCGTTTTTATAAAAATCAAATTCGTCCGTAGTTGAGATGTATGCACCGTACTGCTTCGGTGTAGCGGTAATTCTTGAAATATTTATAGCAGTTCCCTTAGGGGTTATACCCTCGGTCAAAGGGGTTGTGGCTTTCGGCAAGGGATTCATCTTATCCCATGTGATGGTTTTTGTTTTGCCCTTCGGTATTTTTGTAAGCTGACCGAACTGATGATGAACAAGCTTTGCTTTTGAGCGGCTTATAATATGTCTGTTCAATGCCTGCTGAAAAAGCGGTGCAGAACCCTGCGAGCCTGTTGTATTTAAATTAAGATTTGTTTCTGTATTTGTCATATTTTATATTTCCTTTCATTCTTAAGAATTTTTTATTTTTTTGATGTATTCGTCAAATTCGCGGTCGGACATCGACCCGACATCTCTTTTTATATATCCGCTGACTCCGTTTGTGAGGTTGCCTATTTCCGAAATGCTGCGCGTTTCCCGCTTTAAAATCGGATACGCTTCCGCGACGGTCATATGCCGTTCCACCACCGAATTATAGAAATCCGGATTTTCAAAAGCTTTTTCCAGGCTGAAATCGGGAACAATGTTCTGAAGTGCTTTTTCCTGCCGTCTCCATTCATTCTGAATATCTTCGACGCGTCTTTGATAGCTTGCTTCACTTTTTATTGCCCTAAGCTCATTCATAAGAGAATACTGCTCCACGCTCATCCCGGCGTTTCCGGCATTGTGCTCCGTAAGCTCGCCCATAAGCATGCTGACCGCCTCATCGTCATCCGAAACACCGTATCTTTGTTTTGCCAAAGAACACAGCTCCGATATATTTTCACGGTCTCTCTCGGCAGCTTCGCGTATTTCCCGCAGCCTCCCCCCTATGGTTTGATTTTGATATTCCTGAAGCTCTTCCTTTGTGCCGAAGCTCATATACGGCTTATTTTCGGCATCTCCTGCGGGCTCAGCTGCACCCGTTTCGCCGGCTTGTACTTCGCCGTCCTCCGCTGATTTTATGTATGCCTCAAACTGTTCGTCGTCCATTTCGTCAATATTTTGGGGCGAAACGACCTCCCCTGTTATTTTTGCGTTTTCCATATAAAAATTTTCCTCCTTTTAGTCAAGCGGCGTCCATATCCGCTTTTTTTGTCCTCTGTTTTCTCTCGGCGGTATCGGATTAAGCATGAACATATAACGCATTGCGTCATAGTCATGATCCTCCATGTCCGTGTCAATGTCCTCCACATTGCTTGTAGAGTAAACAAGTGCGGGAATTGTGCGTATAAACTGCTTGCAGGTATCAAACACATACATCATCGGCCTGCCGTTTTCGTCGAATGCCATTCTGTAATGTACCTGCATTTTACCCGGTATGCGCTTGTTATCACCTTTTTCAAAGTAAATTCCCTCGCGTTCCATCATATATATCACAGTTCCGTCAATACCTCTGCTCTCGTCCCATATAGACGGGTCGGCAACTCCTGTTATATAATTTCCCGCTTCGTTTTCCTCTTCAATCTGCCTTATTCGCCGCGCGATTTCCCGCGGCTCTATTCTTATTCCGGTATTCGGCGAATCGCTGCAGCCGTAGTACTGCCGATAAAGATAGAGTACACCGTCCGGGCTCTGCGCCCACCACTGCACCGCAAACGGTTTGGCATACCCGAAGTCAAAGCTGCGGTAACGCTTCCAATGCTGCGGAATTTCGAACGGCTCGATAACATGTGTTCTCAAATGCTTCGGATTCGGGTTGTTTCTCCACTCGGAAAATACTTGTCCGTCAAAGCTGTCCCAGTCTCCGTAAAGAAGTGCATTACGCTTTGACTCCGATTGCATTGCCAGGTTTGCAAGGTAATTCGGGTCATTTTTTAACAAAATTTTATTATCCCATACCGAACTCGGTATAAAAATTCTTGTCCTTTTAACTTCAACCTTTTTTCCCTCGTTATCCTCAACCTCTACTTTATACTCAATCGGAGTATTCGGTTTTCCTGCCGTTATAAATCTTGATTTAACCCACGCATGTCCTCTTCCGCCGGGATTTGCCGTCGAACGAATATATATTCTTAAATTTTCTCCGTCGGCTCTGTTTCTTCCTATAAGATACAAATATTCCTCTTCGGTAAAATGCGTAAGCTCATCAAATCCGATAAACGCAAACGATAAACCCTGATAATTTTCATAACTGTCTTTATTCGGCATTGACCCGAAATAAATCCTTGCTCCGCTCGGAAATTTCCAGCAATGCTCCGCAGAATTGTAAACCGCGTCCGGAAACGCTCCTTTATATATACGAAAGCTTTTTAATATGAGCTCCCTAAGCTGCGGATACGTTTTTCTGAATAATATCGCTTTGTAATTCGGTTTGTCTGCCTGTCTTAAAGCCTCCGCCACAAGGGCTTCGCTTTTTCCTCCGCCTGCCGCACCGCCGTAAAGAGCTTCATATTCCGGGCGGCACATAAATTCCGCCTGTCTTTTCTGCGGCTTCCATACAATTGTCCGCGGCACGTTTGACATTTCTTTTAAAAGTTCCTCGTCCGTATGCTCATTGGCATCATCCAATTCAAATAATTTCATTAAATGCTTTTACTATACAATTCAATGCCGTCTGCGGATTGATTGTATTGTCTACGCCTCCTCTTCCTCGCTTAATACCTCCGGCAATACAACCACGCCGCCGCCCGAGGCCTCTTCCTTTGCGGCGGTTGGTTTATCGCTCCATTTTTCGGGGCAGAAATTTCTCAAAAGGAAAGAAATGGCACTTAAATCCGGCGGAACCTCTTTTTGGGTTTCGGTAGTCTCTTCCCGGTCACCCTTGTCCACCGTCTTTATTTCGGTATAAACATATCCTTTCGCTTTTTTTATCAAGGCACTTTCCACTTCTTCGATTATCAAATCGCGTTCACACTTCATTGCTTTTGCAAGCTCGGAATGCTCCTTTTTGTATTTTTTTAATGTTTGGCAGCAGATGCCTAATCTTTGAGCAATTTGCCTGTCTCCCAGCCCGTCCGCTGTCCACTCTTTGATTTTCTCCAGTTGTGGAAGGACATTTTCTTTATACTTATCCTTTTTCAAAATTCTGCCTCCTTCAGGATTAATTGTAAAGCTTGATACTTAATTTTTACAATCAGCTGTTTTAAGTTTTTAACATGTTTCAAACTATGCTTTTATTATACTATAAAAAAATTTCCCTGTGTCGGCGACTTTAACTTTTTTTACAAAAATCCGCAAACCCGCTTCCCGTCCGGATTTGAGCTTGTTTTTTAGCATCTGATTTTGTTAAAAATTTTCCCACTGTTGAATTTTTGACAATATTCACCATTTTTTTTAGGTTATTTTTATTCATATTTAAAGTTTACAAATGCTTTTTTTTATGATATACTATTAACAAATTAAATAGTCTGTCTTTAAATCTGATGCGGGACATCGGCAAGGCAACATTCTTTTACGGCAAATACCGGATTTGTATGCTTTTTAGTCTTGTCCTCATTAATTGACGGCAAGGCTTTTTTATTGCAAAGCGGGCAAAGCCCGAAATAATTTAAAAGGGAGAGAAAATTATGAAATTGATTTTCGACGTTGAAGACAAACCAAAATTCGGACAGCTTATAGTATTTGCTATCCAACAGCTGCTTGCTATCATGGCGGCGACACTCGTTGTACCGGTAATCATAGGTCACGGAATGAGCTCGGCAGCCGCATTGTTCGGCGCAGGCTTCGGTACACTCATCTATGTACTCTGCACAAAAAAACAAAGCCCCGTGTTCTTAGGCTCATCTTTTGCATTTATCGGCTCAATGACGGCAGCCTTTGCCGGCGGCGTATCTATGGCTATCGGTTATGCCGGTCTCATAATCGGTGCAATCTTTGCAGGACTTGTTTATGTAGTAATTGCAATCATCGTAAAAAATGTAGGCGTTAAATGGATTGATAAGTTAATGCCCGCAGTCGTAATCGGACCTACCGTTGCAATTATCGGTCTGTCACTTGCCGGAAACGCTGTCGGCGATATTGTAAAAGGCTCGGTAACAACCGAAGTTATCGAAACCGTTGCACAGCTTAATGCTGCCGGTGAATATGAGCTTGCAGAAGCTGTTTCGAATGTTCCCGTAGCCTCTCCGCTTATAGCCTTCCTGTGCGGCATTGTAACATTGTTCACAACAATGCTCTGTTCTACATACGGCAAAAAAATGACCAAGCTCATTCCTTTTATCATAGGAATTATGGCTGGTTATGTTCTCGCTGTTATCTTTACGGTAATCGGTAACGCAGCAAACATTCCCGCACTTCAGGTCATCAGCTTTGCACCGTTTACCGCTCTTGTTGAAAACGGAGTATCGCTTTCGACATTCCTTTCGGTACCAGATTTCACCTTCCTGACAGCTTCAAAAGGCCTTAGCGAAATCAACGGCTCATATATCGCAACAGTCGCAGTTGCTTACATCCCGGTAGCATTTGTTGTTTTTGCGGAGCATATTGCCGACCATAAAAACATTTCATCGATTATCGAAAGAGACCTGCTCACAAAGCCCGGTCTTCACAGAACGCTTTTGGGAGACGGTATCGGCTCGATGTTCGGAGCATTTTTCGGCGGCTGCCCGAACACAACCTACGGGGAATCAATTGCATGCGTTGCTATCACAAGAAACGCTTCCGTTGCTTCAATAATAGCTGCTGCAATCGGTGCAATAATAATATCCTTTGTATCTCCGTTTATCGCACTTGTCAACTCAATTCCTCCCTGCGTAATGGGCGGAGTTTGTATGGCTCTCTACGGATTTATAGCAGTAAGCGGTCTTAAAATGTTCAAAAATCTTGACCTTGACGAAAACAGAAATCTGTTTGTTGTCAGTGCAATATTAATCGCAGGTATAGGCGGATTAACCCTTACTTTCGGAAAAGTAACAATCACATCAATCGCATGCGCTCTTATCCTCGGTATTATTTCGAATATAATACTTTCAAAAGAGCGGTCCAAAAATGATGATTAAAATTTTTAGGTAAATTTGTCCCTGCCCGACAGTTTTTGTGCAGGGACAAATTTATTGTAAAAAGCAGGTGTAACAATGAAACTGAAATCACATATTCTTGACGATAAATCAATCGGACGCGCAATTGTGAGAATTGCGCACGAAATTATGGAAAGAAACGAAAATCCCGAAAATATCGTAATTGTCGGAATAAAAACAAGAGGTGTTCCGCTTGCGGAAAGAATTTCCGATTGCATCTATAAAAAAATCGACAATACGGTAAAAATTCCGGTAGCGGTACTTGATATTACCTCTTTCAGAGACGATATAAAAGATAAATCCGGCTCACTTCCGAAAATATCAAAAAAGGATTTTCCGATTGAAACAGACGGAAAAACGGTAATTTTGGTGGACGATGTAATCTATACCGGCAGAACTGTCCGCGCCGCAATGGACGCACTTATGAGCGTCAGCCGCCCGAACAAAATTCAGCTTGCGGCAATGATCGACCGCGGTCACCGCGAATTGCCCATCCGTCCCGATTACGTGGGAAAAAATATTCCCACATCGAGAAGTGAATCGATTGAAGTAAAGCTTTCCGAAATTGACGGAGAAGATATTATCGATATATACGAATAAAGTCAACCGAGAATGTAAAAAGTGGCTTTAGCAAAATAAACTCATTTTGCTAAAGCCACTTTTTGAGTGTATATGGGAAAAACTCCGCACATTTACTGAGCAGTACTCCTCAAAGGGATGATATGCCTGCACTATGATTATAAATATCTTTTATAATTGCTCCTCATCACTATCAGCGGAACAACAGTCATAACATCATCGCATTTTTTTCCCTCGCTTATAAGCTCATAAAGACCGACAACAGTCGAAAAAGCCTGTTTTACCGGATTTTGATATATAATAGCTGTAATTGTTCCGTTTTCAAGAAACGGTATTGCATCCCGATATAAATCGGATACTACAAGCTTAGGCATTTTTCGGTCAAGCTCACGCAGCTTCCCGCAAATATTAATATAGCTTGCATGGCTTACATATATTCCGCCGATATTGCTCCACGAAAACAATTCTTCTTCGTCACAAGTCTGTCTGATCTTTTTCCTGCCCAGATTCGCCGAAACTTGAATAAAATTTTCGGCAAGCCTTCTTTGCGTATACGAATTGGCAATCGAATATACCGCAAGCTCTTCATCAGATCCTACGGATTGATTTAAAATCTCCGCTGCCAGCCCCGCGGCGCAGGAGTAGTCATTTATCATGGCAAAGCTTCGGTTTGTTCCGGGAATATCATAATTTAAAAACGCATATTTTATTCCGTTTTTTTCATATTCTTTTAAAATAGGCAATACTTGCGATGAATTAACATCGCTTATAATCACTCCGTCAAAAGCGTCATCCGCAAATTCTCTTAAAATTTTCAAAGCCTCAGAATCATCCTTCGAAGCTTCAACAACCTTTATTTCGGTATCGACGCGCCTGTCGGCGAGAAACTCCGATGCCTCTTTTAACCCGCTTAAAATATATCTGTAGTAGTTTTTGTCATAACCGTTTACAAGCACCCCTACTTTTATAGGCTTTTGAGAAAGTCTTGAAGCATTTATATTTTTCTCGTAGCCCATTGACGAAGCTGCCGCAATAATTTTTTTTCTTAACTCTTCGCTTACCTTTGCTTTGCCGTTAAGTGCCTTTGAAACCGTGTTTGCGCTTACATTCATTTTTTTTGCTATGTCATTGATAGTAACTCTGCTCATTTTTTATTCTCTACTCCAAAACAATATTTTCCGCAAACTTACCGACAGATATATTTGCTTTTGACATATCCGTAATTTTTTCACCGTTTAAATAAAGATTTTTTATTTTAACATTCTTAACTCCGTATTCCTCACTGTAGCCGGAAAAACCTGACGGAGGCATTGCCGGTGCTGTCACACTGATGTTACTGAAAGTAATATTTGATATTTTTCCTCTCTCTCCTTTTGAAGAATAACACTCTGCATAGAACACCAACCCCCAGATTAACGGCGGCATATAATTCGTATCTTTATTTATATACTTGTCTCCTTCATTTTTTTGAAACATCGGATTATAAGAGACTTCGTCATATTCCGCCCGTATGTTTTCAAACACAATATTATTGACGTGTGCATAGTCAACATTCGAAACGTCCATAACCGGACCCGTAGCATGAATAACATCGCAGTTTTCAAATCTGCAATTTTCTATTCTCTTTGCGCAAAGATCGATTCCTACCTCCAAAGCCTTTCCCCATTCGTTAAATACAACGCAGTTGCGAAATACAATATCCTCCGAAACGTCGTAATCCCTGCCATTATGATGAATGCCGCCGGCATAAGCGCTGGCAAACCCCTTTACACACAAGGAATCGTCAAAACTTCTGACAAAACAATTTTCAACAAGCGCATGACGGCAGTTTAACAAATCGATACCGTCGGAATTGTATCTCCAGTTTCCTATTATTTTAATGTTATCTATATGTATATTTTCGCAGCATATGGGTCTTACCGACAAAAAACATGAATCGCGGATTACAATGCCGCATATTGTAATATTTTTTCCGTATTCTATTTTTATCGGGCTCGGTCTCGGAGGGTCGATAAATCCATCTTCTTCAACCTCCTCCTTTATCCTGCTGTGATCTAATATGCCGCCTCCCATTATTTTTACGTCTTCAACGTCAATTCCGTAAATCTCACCGTATACAACAGCGCCCTCATCGATAAAAACAGTCTGTCCGCTGACTAAATTTATTCTGCCCGGGTTATGCTCTCCTTTTCCGAAATACAAAATATTTTCTTCCGAAAGCTCATATTTTTTCTCCTCATTTGCAAAAAAATGCAGCTCCTCCGATACATCTTTAAATTCAACCACAGCCTGACACGGCTTATTTATTTCAAAAATTACTGTTTTGTCCTCTACAATCGGCTTAATATTCAATGACAGCGGTCTGACAATTATATTTTTAATGTCAAAATCACATTCAATTCTGACCGTTTTTTTATCTTTTATATTAAATGACAAAAATGCTGTTTCCTTCGTCTGATCAAGCGATCTTTGATGTCCCGGCCAATTACGGTTAATCGGATACCTCGAAACCATTGCAGGCTGAAGCTCTGCCAATTCATTATCAATATATACTCTGTATTTTTTCATTTTATATTTTCCTCCCTCTTCATACGCATTTAATCAGTTGATTGTAAAATGCTTAAGCAGAAATAACGCACATGCAGTCACATTTTATTTTCTGCTCTTTATTACATGCTCAATTTTCCGCAAATAAAAATATACGCATAGGGTTAACGATAACTCTTGCGTATATTTTATCATATTCAATATCAAAATTCAATAGTGAAATATATACAATTTTTTTTGTATATTTTATATATTTTTCCCAACAGAATTATTGCCGCGCAAAATATTCGAATAGGCTGCTCTTTCGCAAATTTCAGCTATCCGACTTCGGTTTAAAAATCAATGCCGCCAAAACCGAAAAAATAACCGCCGCCGCAATCCCTGCCGCTCCCGCCGTAAATCCTCCGGTCAGCACTCCCAAAAAACCGTCCTCCGAAAGTGCTTTCTTTACTCCCTTGCATAAAGTGTACCCAAAGCCCGTAAGCGGTACCGAAGCTCCAGCTCCGGCAAAATCAATAAGCTTTTGATACCAGCCGAAGATTTGCAATATTACTCCCGCAACAACATATGTTACCAAGATTCTTGCAGGTGTCAGGCTTGTCTTGTCAATTAAAATTTGACCTATAACGCAAAACAAGCCGCCTACAATAAAGGCTTTTACATAATCCATTTTTACTCCTCCTATCCGAATCAGGCATTTTCAATTGTAACCAAATGAGCTATTCCCGGAATTGATTCGCCTTGGAGTACAATCTGCGGATTCATAAGCGCACCGGTTGCCATAACCGCAATTCGTTTGTATTTCTTTCTTTGAAGTTCTTTTACAATATGCCCGCAAAATACACTTGCGCAGCAGCCGCAGCCGCTTCCTCCCGCATGCACATCCTGCTTTTTTTCGTCAAAAATCAGCTTTCCGCAATCATTGTGAACCCCGTAAATGTCATATCCTGCCTCATTCATTATATCGCATAAAAGATCCGAGCCGACAATTCCCAAATCCCCCGTTAAAATAAGGTCGTAATCCTTCGGCTCAAATCCCGTCTCCCGAAAATGTGCCGTCAATGTATCAGCCGCCGCGGGAGCCATTGCAGCACCCATATTGTTTATATCGCAGACACCCTTGTCCACAATTTTTCCGGAAGTGGCATGAGTAATTCGTATTTCTCCGCTTGCTTCGCTCAAAATTGCAAAGCCCGCACCCGTTACCGTCCATTGCGCTGTCGGCGTGCGTATTCCTCCGTATTCCAAAGGAAATCTGAACTGCTTTTCCGCCGCGCAAAAGTGGCTTGACGTTCCGCAAAGAATTTTTTCGGCATAGCCGCCGTCAATCGTCATTGCTCCGAGCATGAGACTTTCCGTCATTGTTGAGCATGCTCCGTAAAGTCCGATATAAGGAATATCCATCTCACGCATTGAATAATGCGTACCCGTGCACTGATTTTGCAAATCCCCGGAAAATACGTAATCTATATCCTCTTCTTTTACATTGCCTTTTTCAAGTGCCAGACGGGCTGCTTTAATCTGCATTTGACTTTCCGCCGCTTCCCAGCTTTTCTCGCCGAGATATTCGTCCTCAAATATCATATCAAATTCGGATGCAAGAGGTCCCTCTCCTTCTTTTTTGCCCACTGCCGCCGCCGCGCATAAAACAGACGGCGGATTTGAAAACTTGATTGTTTGCTTTCCGATTTTCTTTTTCAAGCTAATCACCTCATGCAATATAATTCCCGTAAATTTCGTGTCTTATTCTCGCAGATATGGTTCCGACCGAATTTTCTTCATTATATTTCATCATTTGATATATCATTTCCGCCGTCTGAGCCTTTGTTATTTTATCGAACGGACGCAGAGTATTGTCCTCAAAGCCCTTTACAATTCCGTAGCCTACCAGATTTTTAACCGATTGCACTGCCCAGTCCGGAATTGAATTTTCATCGGCGAATTTTATCTCGTCTCCGTTTTGCGTTTTGCTGCTCATCGCAAGGTCAATCATTCTTATTATTTCGGCACGGTTAATATATTCGTACGGCTTAAAATAAACCTTTTCTCCGTCGCGCACTCCCGCAAGAAATCCTTTCTTGTTTGCCAGATAACCCACTTCGTTCACATATTCCGGCAGCGAAGTGCTGTCCTCAAATATATGTGTTTCGTTTTTATCCACAGTGTCAAAATCAGCTTTCATGGCAGCCAAAATATATTCCGCAACGTCAAGCCTGCGCATGTTTGTTTCCGGATGAAAATAATAACGTTTGCCTATTCTCTCCCCTTTTACTATATCCCGCTCAACAAGCTTAACTGCCGAGTAATTTCCCCAATGAGTCCTCATGTCCTCATATACAAAGCCAAGCTCCTCGGTATCGTCCTTTTGCTCGGTCACATTAACGGTACATCTTGATATATTGGATTCTTCTCCGCCTGCTTTAATCCGAAAAGCAAATGAATCCGCACCCGAAAAATCCTTGTTCGGCGTATAGGTAAAGCTTCCCTTGTAATCAGTTATTTCAACCTTTCCGTTTGTCGGCTGCTCGGTAATTTCAAAGCTTACCGTTGCAATCTCGGCGGTATATTTCAACATTCCGTTCACAGATTTGTTTTTTTCCGCAGTAACCGAAAAATCTTCTGTAGTTATTTGTACGTCGCTTACTGCAAACTCTTCAAAAACATCCAATGTATCACACTCTGCCGCATAAACGCAGAATTGAATAAGAAATACCGGTATCATTATAAATATTTTCTTCATGTTAATCTCCACCTCCGCCGCATAAACGCGGCAAAATTTTTGTAGTAAGATTTGATAATACTTTATTATCTATTGCCTCATAAAGAAAATTTATACGATACGAATATTTCCTTTTAATCCTTAATTATTATAAAAATACTTTTATTACCTTTTTAAAAAGCATGGGAAGCGTTTTTTTTTCATTATTTTCTTTCGGAAAAATATCACTGTCCGATATAATGTCAATTTTTTTTACATATTTTCCGTCCTTTAAAATTTCGGCATATCCCGCTTTTTCACCTGCCGCAATAGGCTCGGGAAGCTTCCTCGGCAAATAAACCTTTACTTCAAAGCCTTTGCCCGATACCGTCCCCGCACAAGCTGCCTCAGCTGCCGAAAATGTATATTCTCTTCCGCCTTTTTTTATTCTTTTTAAAATTTCTCCTTTTTTGACAATGGTTTTCACCTTTATATTTTCAAATGCGTAATCAAGTAAGGCTTTGTGGTCGTTCCAATCATTCGGAGCATTCAGCGTAACCGCAACCACAGAAGCACCGTTTCTTTGCGCCGCACTTACAAGACACCGCCCCGCCGCTTTTGTAAAGCCTGTTTTAATTCCGTCGGCTCCGTCATAAGTTTTTAAAAGCTTGTTGTGATTTGTAAAATACAAAATCTGACCGTTTTCCAGCGTTGCCGTTTTGCTCTTTGTTGAAACCACGGTTTTGAATATATCGTTTTTCATTGCCTCCGCGCCTATTACCGCAAGGTCGTATGCCGTTGTATAGTGTCCCTCCTGTTCAAGTCCGTTCGGGTTTTTAAAGCTGGTATTCTTCGCCCCGAGTTCCTTTGCTCTTGCTGTCATTCCCTCCGAAAAGCTTTCAACATCTCCCGATAAATATTCCGCTATTGCCACCGCGGCGTCATTTCCCGAATTAAGCATAAGTCCGTAAAGCAAATCGGAAAGAATAACCTTGTCTCCCGTCCGTAAATAAATAGACGAACCCTCCTGATTTTGCGCATTTGCCGACACCGTAACATAGTCATCGAGCCTGCCGCTCTCCGCTGCCAAAAGTCCGGTCATTATCTTTGTGGTGCTTGCCATGGAGCGTCTTTCATTTTCATTTTTTGCAAATATAATCTCACCTGTATCCGCCGAAATTACGCAGGCCGCTTCTGCCGAAATATCAATGGCATGTGCCGGGACACATGCCATTGATAAAAATATACAACCTGCTGCCAATACTTTTTTTACCATATATTTTCACCCTGTATAAGCTTATGAAAAAAGTAAAATAAACATTCTGAATTTATAAAAAAGCTTTTGATAAAAGCTCCGCCTGCGGGCGTAGGAATAAGGTAGCATTTTTGATTTTCCGTCATTGC